>NZ_JBEXHP010000092.1:0-23462 GCF_040607895.1 Micromonospora sp. NPDC005220 | reverse complement strand
AAGTCGACGGCGCCGACCTGGGCGGTGACCATCGCGGCGACGAGTACGCCGGTGCCGGCGAGCCCGATCCGGCGGGCCACCGGACGCAGCCCGACACCGGGAGCGGGTTGCGCCAGACGGTCTCGCCGCAGACCGCGCAGACTCGCGGCCAGCCGGCGGCCGCCGGGTAGGCGGCGCCGCAGTAGGAGCAGTGCGAGTACGGCGTGCCGGTCATGCCGCAGCACGGTACTCCGATCCCCGCCCCGACCGCCGCGCCCCGAGCCCCGCCCAGGCTCGGGCCGCCGCCCTGCCCGCAGCCGTCCGTGCCCGCGCTGCCGGCCGCCGTGCCCGCGCTGCCACGCCGCCCGGGTTCAGGCCGCCGGCGTGCCCGCGTAGAAGCACGTCGCCCGGGTTCAGGCCGCCGGGGTGCCCGTGTAGAAGGCGGTGGTGCGTTCGGCGGCGGCCTTGGCCTCGTCGGCGTCGGTGCCGGCGGCGATGCTCGCGTCGCACCACAGTTGGCTGCTCAGCTCCATGGCCCGTCGTCCCTCGGCGGAGGCGGTCCACTCGGCGCCCTGCTCCGGGGTGATTCCGCTGCCGTCGCCGGCCAGGTGCGAGGCGAGGCCGAGCAGCCCGAGGTCCCAGCCGACGCCGACCGCGCCCGGCCCGAACTGGGCCCACCGGTCCTGGTCGACGTGCGCGATGTGGTCCAGGTCGAGGCGGGCCCGCTCGTCGCCGACCGCTGTGACCCGCACCTCGATCCAGCTCACCTCGCCGCCCATCTCCCAGGTGGCGGTGAAGCGGTGCGGCGGCTCGCAGCTCTCGATGGTGCCGTGGGCGTTGCCCTCCAGTTGGTACGTGCCGCCCAGCCGCAGGTCGCCGGAGATCGGCAGGAACCAGCGCGGAATACGTTCGGCGCTGGTGCAGGCGTCCCACAGGTCCTCGGCCGTTGCCTGGTACGTCTGACTGATCGTGGTGACCCGCGCCTCGCCGGCAGCCAGGGTGCGGCTGCCGACCTTCCGCTGGACGGCGTTGATCTGCTCGGTGGCGTCGAACATCAGATGTTCCTCTCATCGGGTGGGTCGGCGGGCCCGCGCAGCCGACGCTCACGTCGGCCCCGGGCCAGCTCGGTGGCGAGGGCCGCCAGGGGTGGGGCCCAGAACCGGCGGAAGTGCTCCAGCCAGCCGTCGACCTCGCGCAGTGGGCGGGGGTCGACCGCGTAGAGCCGCCGGGTGCCCTCCGGCCGCACGGTGGCGAAGCCGTTGTCGCGTAACACCTTGAGGTGCTGGGACACGGCGGGCTGGGAGATGCCGAACTCCTCGCGGATGATCGCGCTGACCGCACCGGCGGTCTGCTCGCCGCCGGCGAGCAGCTCCAGGATGCGGCGCCGGACCGGATCGCCCAGCACGTCGAAGGCGTGCACGTGGACAGTTGTATCACTGGTGGCTTATTTAAGCCAATCCTGATACTCCGATGAGCTTGTCCAGCCGGATCGGTAGTTCCCGGATCCGTACACCGGTCGCGTGGTGTACCGCGTTGCCGACCGCCGCCGCGGCGCCGACGATGCCGATCTCGCCGAGGCCCTTCACCCCGGCCGGGTTCAGCTCGTCGTCCCGCTCGTCCAGCCAGTACGCCTCGATCGACTCCACGTCCGCGCAGCCGGTGATGTGGTACGTGGCCAGGTCGTGGTTGACCCAGTCGCCGTACCGCTCGTCGAGCAGGCCCTCCTCGTGCAGCGCCATCGACAGCCCCATCGTCATGCCGCCGATGAGCTGGCTGCGCGCCGTCGTCGGGTTCACCACCCGCCCCGCCGCGAACACCCCGAGCATCCGGTTCAGCCGCACCTCGCCGGTGTCCGCGTCGACCCGCACCTCGACGAAGTGCGCCCCGTACGCGTACCGGGGCAGCGCGGGCTGCCCGCCCACCTCCTCGGTGGTGTCCGCCTCGGCGGTCACCTCGCCGGTCGGCGGCACACCGCCGGGTAGCTTCTCGCGCAGCGCCTGCGCGGCGCGGATCACCGCCCAGCTCCAGCTGGCGGTCCCCATCGAGCCGCCGGCCAGGGACGCCGTCGGCAGCTCGCTGTCCCCGATCCGGATCTCCACCCGCTCCGGTGGCACCCCGAGGGCGTCGGCGGCCACCTGCCAGATCGCCGTCCGGGCGCCGGTGCCGATGTCGGTGGCGTCGATCTGGACCAGGAAGCTCCCGTCGGGCCGGGCGGTGGCCGTCGCCGAGGACGGCCGGGCCCGGGCCGGGTAGCTCGCCCCGGCCACCCCCGTGCCGATCAGCCAGCGCCCGTCGCGCCGGGACCGGGGCGACGGGTCACGGCCGGCCCAGCCGAAGCGCTGTGCGCCCTCGCGCAGGCAGGCCACCAGGTCGCGGCTGGTGAACGGGCGTCCCTGGTCGGGGTCGACGGCCGTGTCGTTGCGGATGCGCAGCTCCACCGGGTCGATGCCGACGGCGATGGCCAGCTCGTCCAGCGCGGACTCCAGGGCGTACGCGCCGGGACACTCGCCCGGGGCGCGCATCCAGAACGGCGTGGGCACGTCGAGGCGGGCCACCCGGTGCGTGGTGCGGCGGTGCGGCGCGGCGTACATGCTGCGGGTGTAGACGGCGGTCTGCTCGGCGAACTCCCAGATGGTCGAGGTCTGGCTGATCGCGTCGTGGCTGATGGCGGTGAGCCGGCCGTCGGTGTCGGCGGCGAGGCGGACCCGCTGGATGGTGGGGGTGCGGTAACCGATCGGCCCGAACAACTGCTGGCGGGTCAGCGCCAGCTTCACCGGCCGGTCCACGTGCCGGGCGGCGAGGGCGGCCAGCACCACCGACGCCTTGGCGTACCCCTTGCTGCCGAAGCCGCCACCGACGTGCTCGGCGACGACCCGGATCGACTCCGGCGGCAGCTCGAACAGCTCGGCGAGGATGGCGCGCACCGGCGTGGCGCCCTGGGTGGAGTCGTGCACCATGAGCCGTCCGTCGTGCCACTGCGCGGTGGTGGCGTGCGGCTCCATCGGGTTGTTGTGGTACGCCGGTGTCCGGTACGTGACGTCCACCCGCACCGGGGCGGCCGCGTACCCGGCGTCGAAGTCGCCCTCGGCGGTGTCCGTCGGATAGCTGGGGTTGACCTGGTCCGGCTTGTACAGGCCGGGGTGGTCATCGGTGAGCACGGTGCTGTGCGGGCCGGCGTCGTAGTCGATCCGGACCAGTCGGGCGCCCTCGCGGGCCGCTTCCAGGGAGGTGGCCACCACCACGGCGACGTACTGCCCCCGGTAGTGCACCATCGGCTCCTGCAACAGTCGCAGCTCCGGCTGCGGGCCCGGTGCCATCCGGGGCGCGTTGCCGTGGTGCAGCACGGCCAGCACGCCGGGCGACGCCAGCGCCTCAGCGGTGTCGATCCGGGTGATGCGGCCCCGCACCACCGCCGACGGCACCGCCCAGCCGTAGGTGACGCCGTTGACCGGGTACTCCACCGCGTACCGGGCCGTGCCGGTGACCTTGGCGGGGCCCTCCAACCGGGGGTACGCCCGCCCGACCGCCCCGGTGCTCACGACGACGCCAGCTTGCTGAGCGCCCGCACCGTGATGGCCCGGGTCAGCGGCAGCTTGAAGCCGTTGTGCCGCAGCGGGCGCGCCTCGGCCAGCTCCGCGTCGGCGGCCCGTGCCGCCAGCTCCGGGCTGAACGCTCGACCCCGCAACTCCTCCTCGGCCCGGTACGCCCGCCACGGCCGGTGCGCCACCGCCCCGTACGCCAGTCGCACGTCGCGGACCACGTCACCGTCGAGGTCCAGCACCGCGGCCACCGAGCCGGCGGCGAAGGCGAACGAGGCCCGGTCGCGCACCTTGAGGTACGTCGAGCGGCGCGCCGCCGGCAGCGGTGGTAGTCGGATGGCGGTGATCAGAGCCCCCCGGGTCAGGGTGGTGTCCCGCTCCGGATGCGCGCCGGGTGAGCGGTGCAGCGCGGTGATCGGAATGTCGCGGGGGCCGTCGGTCTCGTGCACCTCCACCACCGTGTCCAGTGCGGCCAGGGCGACGGCCAGGTCGGACGGGTGGGTGGCCACGCACTGCTCGGACCAGTCCAGCACGGCCAGATCGCGGTTCTGGCCGTGCCGGGCGGCGCAACCGGTGCCCGGCTCCCGCTTGTTGCACGCCTTGCCGGGGTCCTGGAAGTAGACGCAGCGGGTGCGTTGCAACAGGTTGCCGCCGGTGGTGGCCATGTTGCGCAGCTGCCCGGAGGCGGCGGCGAGCAGAGCGCGGGCCAGCACCGGGTAGTCCCGGCGGACCACCGGGTGGGCGGCGAGGTCGCTGTTGCGCACTGTCGCGCCGACCCGCAGCCCGCCGTCGGGCAACTCCTCGACGGTGTCCAGCGGGAGGCGGGTCACGTCCACCAGCAGGTCGGGGCGTTGCACCCCGAGTTTCATGAGGTCCACCAGGTTGGTCCCGCCACCCAGGTACGCCGCCTGCGGCTCGGCGGCCAGCACGGCGACCGCGTCGGCCACGTCGGCGGGCCGGTGGTAGCGGAACGCCCTCACCGCGTCACCGCCGCCGTCTCGCGCACGGCCGCGACGATGTGCGGGTACGCGGCGCAGCGGCACAGGTTGCCGGCCATCCGCTCGCGGATCTCCGCGTCGGTCAGCTCGGCGGGCGTGTTCAGGTCGGCGGTGACCGCGCTGGGCCAGCCCTGCGCGACCTCGTCGAGCATGCCGCGGGCGGAACAGAGCTGCCCCGGGGTGCAGTAGCCGCACTGGAACGCGTCGTGCGCGATGAAGGCGGCCTGCAACGGGGACAGCTCGTTCGGCCCGGCCAGCCCTTCGACGGTCACCACCGACCGGCCGTCCAGGGTGACCGCGAAGACCAGGCAACTCTTCACCCGGCGGCCGTCCAGCAGCACCGTGCAGGAGCCGCACTGGCCGTGGTCGCAGCCCTTCTTCGCCCCGGTCAGGTCGAGGTGCTCGCGCAGCGTGTCGAGCAGGGTGGTGCGGTTGTCCAGGGTCAGCTCGCGGGACGCGCCATTGACCTCCAACGCCACCCGGGACGAGTGGCGCTCGTCGATCGTCGTCGCGTTCTCTCCTCCGTCCTGCACCGGCCCAGACTAGCTTTGTCGGTATATGTCAGGGCGAATAACGCAAAGCGCTTCGTACGGGAGGTGACCACGGTGATCGCCGGGCTGCTGCTGGCCGCCGGTGCCGGGCGGCGCTACGGCCGGCCGAAGGCGATGATCGAGCTGGACGGCGAACCGCTGGTGCGGCGCGCGGTCCGACTGCTCGGCGACGGCGGATGCGCACCCGTGCACGTGGTGCTCGGCGCGGGCGCCGACGAGGTGCCCGACCTGCCCGGCGCGGTGCCGATCCGGCACGACCGCTGGCCCGACGGGCTGGGCTCGTCGCTGCTGCGGGGATTGGCCTCGCTGCCGGACGACGTGTCCGCTGCCGTCGTGGTCCTGGTCGACCAACCGCTGCTCAGCCCGATCGCGGTGCGTCGGGTGCGCGCGGCGTACGCCGACGGCGCGGTGGTCGCGGTCGCCACCTATGCCGGCCGGCCCGGGCACCCGGTCGTGCTGGCCCGGCGGACCTGGTCACTGCTGGGCGGGTACGCGGTCGGCGACCGGGGTGCCCGCGACCTGCTGCGCGACCGGCCTGACCTGGTGGTCGAGGTGCCCTGCGACGACGTCGGCTCGCCGGTCGACGTGGACACCCCGGCCGACCTTTACCGGCTCCGGGCGGTCAGCGACGCGTGAGCCAACGGGGGCAACCCCTCGCTGGTCACCGCGTGATAGGCGATCATGACCGCTATCGGGCCGGTTGGGACGGAAACGGCCGCCCGGGACGACGAAGCATCACCCCGGGCGGCCGGCCGCATCGCCCGCCCCCGGTCAGGCCACCGGCGTTGCCGTGTCGGTCGTACGGGCGAGACGCTGGTGGGCGCGGATCAGCTCGGCGTAGCGCAGACCGCTCGCCTTCATCGTCCGGCGCTGGGTGGCGTAGTCGACGTGCACCAACCCGAACCGCTTGTCGTAGCCGTACGCCCACTCGAAGTTGTCCAGCAAGGACCAGACGAAGTAGCCGTCCAGGGGGACTCCCCGGGCCACCGCCGACGCGCACGCGGCCAGGTGCTGCTCCAGGTGGTCGGTGCGTTCCTTGTCCTCCACCGTGCCGTCCGGGGTGACCTCGTCCGGCCACGCCGAGCCGCTCTCGGTGACGATGATCCGGCCCGGCCGGTACTCCTCGTGCACGTCGACGAGCAGCCGCTCCAGCCCCGCCGGGTACATCTCCCAGCCCATCGCGGTCTCCACCGAGCCGGGCACCGGCACCTGCTTCGCGTACGGCGCCGGACCGGTCGGGTCGTCGACCACCAGCTGCCGGAAGTAGTAGTTCACCCCGAGGAAGTCCGTCGGCGTGGCGATCGTCGCCAGGTCGTCGCCGCGTACCGGCGGCTCGACGCCGTAGGTGGCGATCATGTCGGCGGGGTAGCCGCGCCCGTGGATCGGGTCCAGCCACCACCGGTTGACGTGCCCGTCGGCCCGGCGGGCCGCCGCGACGTCCTCCGGCCGGTCGGTCGCCGCCTCGATCGGGCTGAGGTTGACGACCAGGCCCACCGAGGCCGGGCGGGCGGCGTTGGCGCGGATCGCCTGGGTGGCCAGGCCGTGCCCGAGCAGCACGTGGTGCGAGGTGTGCACCGCGCGGGTCAGGTCCCGCTCGCCGGGGGCCATGGTCCCCTCCAGGTGCCCGATCCAGGACACGCACAGCGGCTCGTTGACGGTGCACCAGTCGGCGACCCGGTCACCGAGGCGGCCGGCGACCACCGCCGCGTAGTCGGCGAACGCCTCGGCGGTGGCGCGCTCCGGCCACCCGCCCCGGTCCTGCATCACCTGCGGCAGATCCCAGTGGTACAGCGTGACGAACGGCCGGATCCCGTCGGCGAGCAACGTGTCGACGAGCCGATCGTAGAAGTCCAGCCCGGCGGCGTTGACCCGCCCGACGCCGTCGGGCATGACCCGGGGCCAGGCCACCGAGAAACGGTACGCGTCCACGCCGAGCCGGCGCAGCAGCGCCAGGTCCTCCGGCCACCGGTGGTAGTGGTCGCACGCCACCGCGCCGGTGTCGCCGTTGTCGACAGCGCCGGGAGTCGCCGAGCCGGTGCCCCCGCTGGCCCCCACCCGGCCGTCCACGGCCGCCGCCCCCTCGATCTGGTACGCCGCCGTGGCGACACCCCAGAGGAAGTCGGGTGGCAGCTTGGACAGGTCGGGCACGGGATGGTTCTCCTCTGGGGTTGAATGACTCACTTGACCGCGCCGGCGGTGAGGCCGGCGACGAAGTACCGCTGCAGGGCCAGGAACCCGACGACCACCGGGATGCTGACCACCAGCGAGGCGGCCATGATCTGGTTCCAGTAGACGTTGAACTGGGTGGAGTAGCCCTGGAGGCCGACGGCCAGGGTGCGGCTGCCCTCGTCGGTCATCACCGAGGCGAAGAGCACCTCACCCCACGCGGTCATGAACGCGTACACGGTGACCGCGACGACGCCGGGCACGGCGGCCGGCAGGATGACCTGGAACAGGGTGCGCAACGGACCGGCGCCGTCGACCTGCGCCGCCTCGTCCAGACCCCGGGGGATCGAGTCGAAGTAGCCGACCAGCATCCAGATCGAGAACGGCAGCGAGAAGGTCAGGTACGTGATGACCAGGCCGGTACGACTGGCGTACAGCTCGATGCCGGTGGCGTTGCCCAGGTTGACGTAGATGAGGAACAGCGGCAGCAGGAACAGGATGCCGGGGAACATCTGGGTGGACAGCACTGTCACCGAGAAGACGCCCCGGCCACGGAACCGGTACCGGCTCACCGCGAACGCGGCGAAGATGGCCACCGCCACCGAGCAGACCGCCGCGATGCTCGACACCACCAGGCTGTTCACCAGGTACCGGGCCAGCGGCACGGTGCTCCACATGTCGACGAACGGTTGCAGCGTGGGCCGGCTGGGCCACCAGGTGAAGCCGTTCTGCACGTCCTGCAACGGCTTCGCCGCCGAGGTGACCATCACGTAGAGCGGGATGACGACGAAGAGGGTGAGCAGGGTCAGCACGATGCGCCGGCCCCAGCGCTCACCGGCGGTCTCACGCATGGTCGTCCCTCCGACGGTTGGTGATCAGCAGGTACGCGGCCGAGACGACCAGCAGGAACAGCAGCAGCGCCACCGACATCGCCGATCCGGAGCCGAAGTCCCAGGTCTTGAAGGAGCTGCGGTAGATGTGGATGGAGATCAGGTCGGCCTGCTCCGGCGCGGAGCCGCCGAAGAGCACGAACGGCGTGTTGAAGTCGTTGAACGTCCACAGGAACAGCACCAGCAGCAGCACCAGGTTGACCGGCCGCAGCATGGGCAGGGTGACCGAGCGCAGCCGGCGCCAGAACCCGGCGCCGTCGATGGCGGCGGCCTCGTACAGCTCGCCGGGCACGTTCTGCAGCCCGGCCATCAGGCAGAGGAACGCGAACGGCCAGTTGCGCCAGACCGACACCACCAGCAGCGACCAGAAGCTGTTGTCGCCGATCAACCAGAACGGCCGGTCGTTCATCAGCCCGAGCTGGTCCACGAGCACGTGGTTGACCAGGCCGGTGTCGCGTTGCAGCAGGAAGCTCCAGGTGATCACGGCGGCGTAGACCGGCAGCGCGTACGGGGTGAGGAACAGCGCCCGCAGGATCGCCCGTCCCCGGAACGGCCGTTGCAGGACGACCGCCGCGGAGATGCCGAGCAGCCAGGCGAACCCGACCGAGAGCAGGCTGTAGGCCAGGGTGACCCAGAACGAGTGCAGCAGTTCCTTGCCGGCGGCGGTGTTCAGGTCGAGCGTCGCCCGGTAGTTCTCCAGCCCGATGAAGGGCGCGGTGGACCAGTCGCGGATGTGGAACTGGGTCAGCTCCAGCAGGCTCATCCAGACCCCGACCACCATCGGGATCACGTGGATGGCGAGTTCCAGCACGATGGCCGGTGCGAGCAGCAGATACGGCAGGAGCGAGCGGCGCGGGCCGCGGGGCCGGCGGACCGGCCCCCGGGCCGGTGACCCGGCCCGGGGTTCGCGCCGGTCGGCGTCCGGCGCGGTGGTGCTGGTTGCCATCGGGGTCCTCTCGGAGGCGGTGGCCGTGACCGGGCTCGTCGCCCGACCACGGCCACCGGTGACGCCTGGGTCAGCGCATCTTCTGCTGCGCGTCGGTCAGCTTGGCCTTCACCGACTCCTCGGTGACCGGCTTGCCGCTGGCCGCGTCGGCGAACAACTCCTTCATGGCGGTGCCGACCAGGGTCTCGAAGGTGCTCTCGTCGGGCACCTGCGGCAGCGGGGCCGCGGTGGTGACCAGGGTCTCCTGGATGCTCTTCTGCTCCGGGGCGCTGAACGCCGGGTCGGAGGCGGCGGTCTTTACGGCCGGCAGCGACCCGTACGTCTTGTTGAGGATCGTCTGCTCCTCGTCGCTGGTCATGAACTTGACGAAGCTCAGCGCGCCGTCCTTGTTCTTGGTGTGCTTGAAGACCGCCATGTTGATCCCGGCGACCATGCTGTTGACCTTCTTGCCGCCGGCCGGCGGGTTGGCCAGGAACGGCACCGGGGCCACCCCGTACGCGTCGGCGGGCATGTTCTGCGTCTTCAGGTTCGACCCGGCGGACTGCCACAGCAGCATGGCGGCCTTGCCGTTGGCGAAGTCGGAGACCGACTGGTTCTGCGCGTACTCGGCGTTGCTCGGGTTGGTGATCTTGTCGGCGGCCATGAAGTCGATGTAGCGCTTGATCGCCGAGACGTTCTGCGGGGTGTCGAAGGTCGGCTTGCCGGCCGAGTCGAACCACTCGCCGCCGTACTGCTGGCTGAAGGTGAAGGCGTGGTGGGCGTTCTCCGACGGGTTGGCACCCTCGATCGCCAGGCCCCACTTGCCGCCGGTGCTGAGCTTCTTGCCGTACTCGGCGAGCTGTTCCCAGGTGGTCGGGGGTGCGGTGATGCCGGCGTCGGCGAACGACTTCTTGTTGTAGTACAGGCTGTACGCCATGGAGTAGAGCGGCACGGCGGCCGGCGGCTTGCCGGGGGCGCCGGCGGCGGCGAGCGCGGCGGGCACGATCCGGTCCTTGCCGCCGACGGCCTGCAGGGTGGCGTCGTCGAACTCGACCAGCGCGCCGGTGGCCTGCAACGAGGCCGACCAGGTGTTGCCGATGTTGACCACGTCCGGGCCCTTGCCGGAGGCGGCGGCCGCGAGCAGTCGGTTGAGCAGATCCGACCAGGGGACCACCTCGACGGTGACCTTGATCCCGGTCTGCTTCTCGAACTTGTCCAACTCCGGCTGGAGGATGGTCTTGTCGGCCTCCAGGCTGGCGCCCTGGTTGCTGGCCCAGTAGGTGAGCGTCTTGGGCGATGCGGCGGAGTCGTCGCCGGAGCCACCGCAGGCGGTCAGCGAGGCGGCCGCCAGTACGGCGGCGGTGAATATCCCGAGGTGTCGTCTCGACACGGGTCAGCCCTTCCGGTGCGTGGTGGGGGTCCGCCGACCTCCGTCGCCGATAGGGGTCGGGGCGACGGGTGGCCGGCTGCGGACAGGGTTCGGGGGTGCGCCGTCGGGGTCCGTCGGCGTTTCCCGGGAGTTACATCACGGCTTAATTTATGTCGTCATTAAAGTTGCTGGCTGGTGGGTCGTCAAGCACGAGGCGGTTACAGTCGCCTCGAACGGCCGACAGGAACGAGGTGACGAGTGGAGCTGGCGCGTGCCACCAACCGCAGCGTGCGGCTGCGCAACCGGTCCGCCCTGCTGACCAAGCTCTTCCTGGACGGCCCGCTCACCCGGCAGGACCTGGTGCGCAGCACCGGGCTGAGCCAGCCCGCGGTCAGCAACGTGGTGGCCGACATGATCGACGAAGGGCTGGTCGCCGAGGCCGGCGCCGCCGAGTCCGACGGCGGCCGGCCCAGCATGCTGCTGCGGATCGCGCCGCGCTTCGCCTTCGTGATCGGCGTGGACGTCGGCGAGACCCGGGTCCGGGTGGAGCTGTTCGACTTCGCGATGACCCTGCTGGCCAGCGTCGAGTACCCGCTCGACCCGGCCCGTACCGAGCCCGACCTGGTGGCCGGGCACGTGCTGGCCGGCATCGACGCGGTCACCGGCGAGGCCGGCGTGGCCCCCGGCGACGTGCTCGGCGTCGGCGTCGGCGTCTCCGGCGTGGTCGAGCAGGGCACCGAGGCCGTGGTGCACGCCCAGGCCCTCGGCTGGGACCGGGTGCCGTTGGAACGCCTCATCGGCGCCGGCACCGACCTGCCGCTGCACATCGACAACGGCGCGAAGACCCTCGGCCAGGCCGAGATGTGGTTCGGCGCCGGCCGGGGCGCCCGGCACGCCGTGTTCGCGCTGGTCGGCTCCGGAGTGGGCGCGTCGGTGGTGACAAACGGCGCCACCTACCGGGGCGCGTCCAGCAGCGCGGGGGAGTGGGGGCACACCACCCTGGTGTACGGCGGCCGGGCCTGCCGGTGCGGCGCGCGCGGCTGCCTGGAGGCGTACGTCGGGGCGGAGGCGATCATCGACCGCTACCGGGAGGCGCGCCGGGGTCGACAGGTGCCGGGCGAGGACGAAGAGTCCCAGATCGCCGCACTGGTCGCCGCCGCCGAGACCTCGGCCACGGCCCGACGGGTCCTCGATGACACCGCCGGCTACCTCGGCGCCGGGGTGGCCAACCTGATCAACCTGTTCAACCCGGAGCGGGTGGTGCTCGGCGGCTGGGCGGCGATGGCCCTCGCCGACCTGCTGCCGGCCGTTCGGGAGGCCGCCGGCCGGCAGGCGCTGCGCCAGCCGTACGAACAGGCGTCGATCGAGCTGTGCCGGCTCGGGGTGGACGCGGTGGCGCTGGGCGCGGCCACCCTCCCGATCGCCCGCTTCCTCACCGAGGGTGGCGTCCGCCGCTGATGGAGCGCGACTCCACAGGCCGACGGCAAATTACCCAAAAAGAATCCTCGGGATAAATAACAAAGTTATAGATCGATGTCTTGACGTCGCCGCAATCTCGCCGCAACACTCCTACGAGAGCGCTCTCCTCCCTGCGGCACCGCGTCGGCGGCACCATCCACGGCGCCACGGGCGAGTCCGATCCCATCCGTGCGGCAACCCCGTAACCCCCTATCGACAGGCGATGTCATGACATCTCGTGCTACATCCGTACGCCCGCGTCCCCGGGTCGTGCGGCACCTGCTCGTCGGGCTCACCGTGGCCCTGGTCGCGGCGCTCACGCCGACCGGAACCACCACACCCGCGCAGGCCGCCCCCGTCCTTCTGTCCCAGGGCCGCTCGACCACCGCCTCGTCCACCGAGAACGCCGGCACTCCTGCCGCCGCAGCCGTCGACGGCAACACCGGCACCCGTTGGTCCAGCGCGTTCAGCGACCCACAGTGGCTCCAGGTCGACCTGGGCGCCCGCGCCACCATCACCCAGGTCACCCTGATCTGGGAGGCCGCCTACGGCCGGGCCTTCCAGCTGCAGACCTCCGACAACGGGTCCACCTGGACCACGATCTACTCGACCACCACCGGCACCGGAGGGACCCAGAACCTCACCGTCTCCGGCGCCGGCCGCTACGTCCGCATGAACGGCACCGCCCGGGGCACCGGCTACGGGTACTCGCTCTGGGAGTTCCAGGTCTACGGCGAGAGCGGCGGCACCAACGAGCCCCCGGTGACGCCCACCGACCCGTACAACCCCAACCTCGGCGCGAACACGTTCGTCTTCGACCCGAGCACGCCGACGTCGACCATCCAGAGTCGACTGAACACCCTCTTCACCCAGCAGGAGACCAACCAGTTCGGCCCGCAGCGCTACGCGGTGCTGTTCAAGCCCGGCACCTACACCGCCGACGTCAACCTCGGCTTCTTCACCCAGGTCGCCGGCCTGGGCATGAGCCCCGACGACGTCAACCTCAACGGCCACGTCCGCACCGAGGCGTTCTGGATGGGCGGCAACGCCACCCAGAACTTCTGGCGGGCCGCCGAGAACCTCTCGGTCACCCTGCCCGCCGGGCAGACCGTGGAGCGTTGGGCGGTGTCCCAGGCCGCGCCGTACCGACGGATGCACCTGCGCGGCGCGCAGAACCAGATCCAGCTCTGGAACGGCGGCGACGGCTGGTCCAGCGGCGGCCTGCTGGCCGACACCCGCATCGACGGCCTGGTCGTCTCCGGCTCGCAGCAGCAGTGGTATTCCCGCAACAGCGAGTTCGGCAACGGCTGGACCGGCTCGGTGTGGAACATGGTCTTCCAGGGCGTCGTCGGCGCGCCCGCGCCGAGTTTCCCCAACCCGTCGCACACCGTCATCGCGCAGACCCCGCAGGTCCGGGAAAAGCCGTTCCTGTACGTGACCGGCAGCGGTGAGTACCGGGTCTTCGTGCCCTCGCTGCGCACCAACTCCACCGGCACCAGCTGGTACAACAAGACCCCGGCCGGCTCGTCCATCTCGCTGTCGCAGTTCTTCGTGGTCCAGCCCGGCACCAGCGCCGCCACCATCAACACCGCCCTCGCCCAGGGCAAGCACCTGCTCTTCACCCCGGGCGTGCACCGGATCACCGAGCCGATTCAGGTCAACCGGGCCGACACCGTCGTCCTCGGTCTCGGCCTGGCCACCATCCAGGCCGACAACGGCACGGTGGGCATGCGGGTGGCCGATGTGGACGGCGTGAAGGTGGCCGGCATCATGTTCGAGGCCGGCACGACGAACTCGCCGGTGCTGATGGAGGTCGGGCCGTCCGGCTCGTCCGCGAGCCACGCCACCAACCCGACCTCGCTGCACGACGTGTTCTTCCGCATCGGCGGGCCGCACGTCGGCAAGGCCACCAACACGTTGACCGTCAACAGCGACAACGTGATCGGCGACCACATGTGGTTGTGGCGGGCCGACCACGCCGCCAGCGGCGTACCGACCGGGTGGACGCTGAACACCGCCGACACCGGGCTCACCGTCAACGGCGACAACGTCACCATGTACGGCCTCTTCGTCGAGCACTACCAGAAGTACCAGACCATCTGGAACGGCAACGGCGGGCGGACGTACTTCTACCAGAACGAGCTGCCCTACGACCCGCCCAACCAGGCCGCCTGGATGAACGGGTCGACCCGGGGCTACGCCGCGTACAAGGTCGCCGACTCGGTGACCAGCCACCAGGCGTTCGGGCTGGGCAGCTACAGCTACTTCAACGTCAACCCCGCGGTGGTCGAGGAACGGTCCTTCGAGGTGCCCACCAACCCGAACGTGCGCTTCACGAACATGGTCACCGTCTCGCTCGGTGGCGTCGGCACCATCAATCGGGTGATCAACAACGCCGGTGGCACCGCGAACGCGGCCAACCAGACGGTGTACCTGACCACCTACCCCTGACCCGGGCGCCCGCGCCGGCCCGGACGTCTGACGGACGGGTCGGCCGGTCGCACCGTGGGCCGAGGCCGGCCCGGTCCCGCCGAGACCGGGCCGGCCACGGTCGTGCCGTCTCAACTGCCCGGCACCTCAACCGCCGGCACCTCAACCGGCCAGCACCTCGGCCGCCGCCCGCTCACCGGCGCGGACCGCGCCCTCCAGGTAGCCACACCAGCGGGTGGCCGTTTCGGTGCCCGCCCAGTGCACCCGCCCCACCGGCGCCCGCAGGTGCGGGCCGTACGTCTGCCAGGTTCCCGGAGTAAGCGCGCCGGAGAAGCAGCCGCGAGTCCACTCCTCGTCCGACCAGTCGTACTCGATGAGGTCCACCGGGTCTTCGGCGCGCGGCCCGACGACGGTGGCGAACGCCTCCAGCAGGCATCGCCGCCGTTGCGCCGGGGACATCGCACGCAGCGCGGCGGCGTCCGATGAGTAGCTGAACCCGGTGAGCACCCCGAGCGGCGAGGTCGGGGTGGAGTTGTCCACCGTCTCGGTGAGCGGCCCGGCGCTGCTGGTGGCCACCCCCGAGCGCCCGTCGGCACGCCAGAACGGCTCCGGGTAGACGGCGTGCACCTTCAGCGCCGACCCCATCGGCATTCGCTGGGTGAGCCCGTCGCGCAGCGGGGGCAGCGGAGGGTCGTACCGGATCCGGCCAGCCAGTGCCGGGGCCAGCGCGACCACCACGGCGTCGCCGTCGACGCGCCCGGTGTCGGTCCACGCGGTCGCGCCGTCCACGGTCTGTTCGATGGCCCGCACCGGCGCCGCCAGCGTCAGCGTGCCCGGCGGCAGCGCGGTGGCCATCCGTTCGGCCAGCGCCGACGGCCCGCCCACGATCCGATCCTGCTGCGCGCCACCGGCCATCCCCAGCAACCTCCCGGTCCCGCCGGCGCTGCGCAGGTAGAACAGCAGCTGCAACAGGGACAGCTCGTCCGCGCCGGTGGCCAGCAGCCCGCCGGCGAGCAGCCGCCCCAGGTAGTCGGCGGTGTCGTCGTCCCCGGCCGTGGTGGCGAGCCACCCGCCGAGGGTCGTCCGGTCCCACCGCGGGGCCTCCGGCGTCGCCCAGGGCATGTCCGGGTCCAGTCGTCCGGCGTACTCGTCGAGCAGGCCGAGCACCCGCCCGACCTGCGCCGGCGGCTCGGCCCGGCGCTGACCGGCCCAGAGCAGGGTGGGGCCGCCGACCGACGCCGAGGGGAAGGTGGCCAGCCGGTGCTCGGCGAGCAGCGCGTACATCCGATCCTGGGTCGGGCCGATCCACTGCGCCCCCAGGTCGAGTTGCGTGAGCTCGGGCAGCCACCGGGTCAGCACCCGACCGCCCACCCGGTCGCGGGCCTCGAGCACCCGCACCTGGACTCCGGCGCGGCTGAGCGCCAGCGCGGCCGCCAGACCGGAGAAGCCGGCGCCGACCACGACCACCCGGAAGCCGTCGATCACACCGGGTTCTACCCACAACCGTCGCCGCTATGACTGTCGGCTCTGGTCGCGGCACCGGCGGACACCACCCTGTCCTCCATCCTTTGCTCTGCACCCCCCGATGCGACACCCGGCCCTGCGCCCCCGTCGCCTCCGCGGGTGCAGAGCAAAGGGGGCCAATCTCGGGCCGGGTCGGGCGCCGAGCGCTCCCGTCGCCTCCGCGCGTGCAGAGCAGGGGGGCCAATCTCGGGCCGGGCCGGCGCCGAGCCCACCCGTCGCCTCCGCGGGTGCAGAGCAAAGGGCGGCCACCACCGGGTCGAGCCGGGCGCCGAAAAGTTTCTGCCGCACTGTCGATGGGGGCGACCGCCGATCGTATGGAGGATGAGAGGTCGGCGAGAGGCCGGCCGCCCCGCGAGGAGGAACGATGACGTTGTACCTGCTCAGCCTTCACCAACCCCAGGGCGAGCTGCCGCCGGAGCCGGAGTTCCTGGCCGGGGTGATGCGTCAGCTCGGCGAGCTGCGTGACGAGTTGGCGTCCACCGGGTCGTGGGTCTTCGGGCAGGGCCTGCACGGGCCGGAGACCGCCACCGTGCTGCGCGCCCGTGACGGCGAGGTCCTGATCACCGACGGGCCGTTCATCGAGGGCAAGGAGTACCTGGGCGGCATCACCATCATCGACGTGCCGGACCTGGACGCCGCGCTGGACTGGGGTCGCCGCTACGCGTTGGCGACCACCCTGCCGATCGAGGTGCGCCCCTTCCAGGGCCGGGCCGGCGACTGAGCGTGTCCGACGTGGAGGCGGTGTTCCGCGCGGAGTACGGCCGCGCGGTCGCCGTCCTGGTCCGCCTCCTCGGCGACATCGACCTCGCCGAGGAGGCCGTCCAGGAGGCGTTCGTCATCGCGCTGCGGCGCTGGCCGCAGAGCGGCCCGCCGCCCAGCCCGGCCGGTTGGATCATCACTACCGCCCGCAACCAGGCCATCGACCGGCTGCGGCGGGAGGCGTCCCGGGCCGACCGGCACGCCGGGGCGGCCCTGCTGTTCGCCGCCGACCCACCCGTCGAGGAGGGACCTGTGCGCGACGACGAGCTACGGCTGATCTTCACCTGCTGCCATCCGGCGCTCGCCCCGAACGCCCGGGTCGCCCTCACCCTGCGGCTGCTCGGCGGCCTGAGCACCGCCGAGATCGCCCGAGCCTTCCTGGTGCCGGAGCCGACGATGGCGCAGCGGCTGGTCCGCGCCAAGTCGAAGATCCGCAACGCGGGGATCCCGTACCGGGTGCCCCGCGACGCCGACCTGCCCGACCGGCTGCACGGTGTTCTCGCGGTGCTCTACCTGATCTTCAACGAGGGGTACACGGCCAGCGCCGGCCCGCACCTGGTCCGCGTCGAGCTGTGCGCCGAGGCGATCCGGCTGGCCCGGTTGCTGGTCGCGCTGATGCCGGACGAGCCGGAGGCGGTCGGACTGCTCGCGCTGATGCTGCTCACCGAGTCCCGCCGTGCCGCGCGGACCACCGCCGCCGGCGACCTCGTTCCGTTGCCCCGGCAGGACCGAGGCCGGTGGGACACCGAGCTGATCGCCGAAGGGCAGGCACTGGTCCGCCGCTGCCTGCGCCGCGACCGGCCCGGGCCGTACCAGATCCAGGCCGCGATCGCCGCCGTGCACAGCGCCGCGGGGCGCGCCGCCGACACCGACTGGGCGCAGATCCTTGCGCTGTACGACCAGCTGACGGTGGTCGCCCCCAGCCCGGTGGTGGCGCTGAACCGGGCCGTCGCGCTCGCCGAGGTGTCCGGTGCGGCAGTGGCACTGGCCGAGGTGGACCGCCTCGATCTGGTCGCCTTCCACGTCTACCACGTGGTCCGCGCCGACCTGCTGGCCCGGCTCGGCCGGGGCGGGGAGGCCGTCGAGGCGTACCGGACGGCCGTCGCCCTGACGGACAACGCGGCCGAACGGGCCTTTCTCACCGCGCGCGCGACGGCCCTGGCGACGCCCTGACGGTCGCGCGCGGCGGCCCTGGCGAGGCCCCTGACGGGGCGTTTGCCGCAGCGGTCGTCGGGAACCCGAGGCCACCGGCCGCAGCAGGGGATGGGGAGGGGGCATGGCCTACCGTCCGACCGCCGTCGACACCGTGCCCGACCTGTCCACTCTCACGCTCGGCGTGGAGGAGGAGTACCTGCTGCTCGACCCGGACAGCGGCCGGAACCTTCCGGTCGCCGACCAGGTGCGCGCCGCGCTGCGCGACCCCGCCCGGGAGCAGAGCCGCCAGGAGTTCCGGCACAGCATGGTGGAGATGGTCACCCCGGTCTGCGCCGACCTCAGCGAGCTGCGCGGGCACCTGGTCGCGCTGCGCCGCTGCGCCGTCGAGGCCGCAACGGCGGCCGGGGCGCGGCTGGTGGCGGTCGGCGCCACCCCGGTGGCCGAGTCGCACCGGACGGTGCCCGACGAGCCGCGCTACCACGCGATGTCCCGCCGGTACGGGCCGGTGGCACACGACCCGGCGGTGTGCGGCTGCCACGTGCACGTCGGGCTGCCCGACCGGGAGTTGGCCGTGCAGGTCTGCAACCACCTGCGGATCTGGCTGCCGGTGGTGCAGGCGATCACCACCAACTCGCCGCTGCACGACGGGTCCGACACCGGGCACGCCAGCTGGCGCTCGATGCAGCTGGAACGCTGGCCCAGCATCGGCCCGACGCCGTACTTCGACTCCGCGGCCGACTACGACCGCACGGTCGACGAGCTGATCGCCGCCGGCATCATGCTCGACGCGGCGATGGTCTACTGGTACGCCCGCCCGTCGCCGGCGTACCCGACGGTGGAGGTGCGGGTCGGTGACGTCTGCACCGAGGTGGACGACGCGGTGCTGGTGGCCGCCCTGGTCCGGTCCCTCGTCGCCACGCTCGTCGACGACGTACGCGCCGGGGTGACCGCTCGGCCCGTGCGGGACTGCCTGGTCGCGGCGGCGCACTGGCGGGCCGCCCACGACGGTCTCGACGGCGAGCTGATCGACCTGCGGGCCGGTGGCACCCGGCCGGCCTGGGCGCTCGTCGACGAGCTGATGGCGGTGATCGCCCCGGCCCTGCTGCGCCACGGCGACCTGGGGTACGTGTTGGCGCAGCTGGCCCGGCTGCGCCGCGACGGCACCGGGGCGACCCGGCAGCGGCAGGTGTTGGAGCGCGCCGGGGATCTGCGCGCGGTCCTCGACGACCTGGTCACTCGCACGGCCGCCGGTTGACCCTTCAGCGGGGCGGACCGGCGGCTCAACGGATGTCGTGCGTCTGGAGCCACAGCTCCAGCAGGCCGAGCTGCCACAGCTTGTTGCTGCCGGACGCCGCCTCCGCCCGGTCCGGCTCGGTGAGCAGCTGAGCCACGTACTCCGGACGGAACAGCCCCCGCTCGCGCGCGGCCGGCGCCTGCAACGCCTCGGCGACCACCTCGCGCACCGGGCCGTCCACGTTGCGCAGCGCCGGCACCGGGAAGTAGCCCTTGGGACGGTCGATCACCTCGGCGGGCAGCACCTCCCGGGCGACCTCCTTGAGCACGCCCTTGCCGCCCTGGGCGACCTTGTGCTCCGGCGGGCAGTGCGCGGCCAGGGTGACCAGATCCTGGTCGAGGAAGGGCGTGCGTACCTCCAGACCCCACGCCATGGACATGCTGTCCACCCGCTTGACCGGGTCGTCGGGGAGCATCAGGTGGGTGTCCAGGCGCAGGACGGCGTCCAGCGCGGTCTGCGCTCCGGGCGCGGCGAGGTGCCCGGTGAGCAGGTCCCGGCTGACGTCGTGCTCCAGCGCGTACGCCGGCCCGACGATGCGGCGCAGCTCGTCGTGGCCACGGTCGAAGAACGCGGCGGCGAACGTCTCGGCGGCGCCGTGCCGGGGCGCCTCGATCAGTGGCTGGTGGTAGCCGTAGCCGGCGAAAACCTCGTCGGCGCCCTGCCCCGACTGGGCCACCTTCACGTGCTGCGCCACCTGCTCGGAGAGCAGGTGGAAGGCGACCACGTCGTGGCTGCCCATCGGCTCGGTCATCGCCAGCACGGCCCGTCGGACGGCGGGCACCAGGTCGTCGTCGGCCAGTCGGATCCGGTGGTGGTCGGTGTCGTACGCGCGGGCCACCAGGTCGGAGTAGTGGAACTCGTCGCCGGACTCGCCGCCGCGGCTGTCGAAGCCGATGCTGAACGTGCGCAGGTACTGCTGGCCGGCCTCGGCGAGCAGCGCCACGATCAGGCTGGAGTCCAGTCCGCCGGAGAGCAGCACCCCCACCGGCACGTCGGCGACCAGCCGTCGACGTACCGCCGCGCGCAGCGCGTCACCGATCGCGGCCCGCCAGTCGGCGGCGTCCATCCCCGCGTCGGCGGGCTCCCGCAGGTAGTCGGGCCGCCAGTACACCTCCTCCCGGCTGCGCCCGTCCGCCTCGATCACCCGCAGGGTGGCCGGCGGCAGCTTGCGCACGCCGCGCAGCACGGTACGCGGCGCGGGCACGATGGAGTGCCAGGACAGGTAGTGGTGCAGCGCCACCGGGTCGATGCCGGTGTCGACGTCGCCGGCCCGCAGCAGGGCGGGCAGAGTGGAGGCGAACCGCAGCCGCCCCGGTGTCTCGGCGAGGTAGAGCGGTTTGATGCCGAGCCGGTCGCGGGCCAGGATCAGCCGCCGCCGGACCCGGTCGACCAGCCCGATCGCGAACATGCCGACCAGGTGGTCGACGAAACGTTCACCCCAGTGCGCGTACGCCACCAGGATCACCTCGGTGTCGCTGGTGGAGTGGAAGGCGTGCCCGGCGCGGCGTAGCTCCTCGCGCAGCTCCGGGTAGTTGTAGATGCAGCCGTTGAAGACCAGCGCCAGGCCCAGGTCGTCGCGGACCATCGGCTGCCCGCCCGCGTCGGACAGGTCGATGATGGTCAGCCGGCGGTGCCCGAGGGTCACCCAGCCGTCGGCGAACAGGCCCTCGTCGTCCGGGCCGCGTGAGCGCATCGCCTCGGTCATCCGGGTGACCGCCGCCGCGTCGGGCGAGCGGCCGTCGAATCGCGCCTCCCCGCTGATCCCGCACATCAGCCGGGCCTCCCGTCACCTCGCCCCCGACCCGGCGCCGGCCGGTCCCGCCGACCGGACGGGCCGCTGGCTACCCGTGCCCGCGGGTGGCAAACCCGTCAGCCGCGCAGGGTACGCAGGATGCGGGCCAGCTCGGCGCGGTCGGTGTCGTTGAGGTGGCCGAAGAAGCGGTCTGCCTCGGCCCGCCGGGCCGCCCGGATGGCGGTGCTGACCCGGTCGCCTTCCGCGGTGAGCGCCACCAGGGTCGCGCGCCGGTCGGCCGGGTCGGGCCGGCGCTCGACCAGCCCCCGGGTCTGGAGGTCGTCCACGACCTCGGTCGCCGAGCGGGGCGCGATGCGCAGGTGCTCGGCGAGGGTGCCGGGGCGTACCTCGCCGTGCCGGGCCAGCACGCCGAGGGCCCGGGCCTGACTGGGGGTGACATCCCAGGGGACCAGTGAGTCCCGGGTCTGCCGGCGCAGCCGGGACGCCACCGCCCAGAACGTCTCCGCCAGGCTCTCGTCGTCGGCGTTGTCGACGGTGTGCTCGGTCACCGGAATACGGTAGCAGGAGATGTGGTTGCTACCTCATGATGAGGTAACCTCAGCAATATCGCCGACGAGAGGCAGCCCCCCTTGGAACCCACCCCGATGGGCCGCGACCGCGGCCACCGCACCCTCAGCGACGAAGAGAAGACGCAGGCCCGCCAGGTGTCGCTGCGCCGCATCGGCCGCCTGTTCACCCCGCACCGGCCCGCCCTGGCCGCCGTCACCGCGATCATCGTGCTCTCCTCGGTCATCGCGATGGCCAGCCCGTTCCTGCTCCGTGCCGTGATCGACCGGGCCCTGCCGCAGGGCGACGTGACGCTGCTGGTCTGGCTGGTCCTCGGCATGGTCGCCGTCGCGGCGGTGACCTCCGCGCTCGGCGTCGTGCAGACCTGGATCTCCACCCAGGTCGGCCAGCGGGTCATGCACCGGCTGCGCACCGACGTCTTCAGCCACCTCCAGCGCCAGTCGCTCGGCTTCTTCACCCGCACCCGCACCGGTGAGGTGCAGTCCCGGATCACCAACGACATCGGCGGCATGCAGTCGGTGGTCACCTCCACCGCCACCGCCGTCGCCGCCAACCTCACCACGGTGGTCGCCACCGTCGTCGCCATGGTCGCGCTCTCCTGGCAGCTCTCCCTGGTCTCGCTCGTGGTGCTGCCGCCGGCCATCTGGCTCACCCGTCGGGTCGCCCGGATGCGCCGCGAGATCACCGCCCAGCGGCAACGCGAACTCGCCGACCTCAACGTCACCGTCGAGGAGGGCCTGTCGATCAGCGGCGTGCAACTGGCCAAGACCCTCGGCACCGGCCCCGCGCTGATCGACCGGTTCACCGCCTCCTCGGAGCGACTGGTCGACCTGGAGCTGCGCAGCGAGCTGGCCGGTCGCTGGCGGATGGCCTCGATGAGCATCATCTTCGCCGCCGTACCGGCGGTCATCTACCTCGCCGCCGGGCTGCCCGGCACCGCCGGCACGCTGAGCATCGGCACCCTGGTCGCCTTCACCGCCCTGCAGGGTGGCTTGTTCCGGCCGCTGATGGGGCTGCTCAACGTGGGTGTCTCACTCACCGCGTCGCTGGCGCTCTTCGCCCGGATCTTCGAATACCTGGACCTGCCGGTCGACGTGGCCGACCCCGCCGAGCCGGTCCGCCTCGACCCGGCCCGGGTGTGTGGCCACCTGCGCCTGGAGGACGTCACCTTCGGCTACCCGGGCAGCGACACCGCCGCCCTCGCCGGGATCACCCTCGACGTGCCCGCCGGCACCAGCCTCGCCCTGGTCGGCGAGACCGGCTCCGGCAAGAGCACCCTCGCCGGGCTGGTCAGCCGACTGCACGACCCGACCGCCGGCCGGATCACCGTCGACGGCGTCGACCTGCGCGACCTGCGCCTGGCCGACCTGGCCGCGATCGTCGGGGTGGTCAGCCAGGAGACGTACCTGCTGCACACCACCGTCCGGGAGAACCTGCGCTACGCCCGGCCGGAGGCCACCGACACCGAGATCGAGGACGCCGCCCGCGCTGCCCAGATCCACGACCTCATCGCCGACCTGCCCGACGGGTACGACACCATGGTCGGCTCCCGCGGCCACCGGTTCTCCGGCGGTGAGAAGCAGCGCCTCGCCATCGCCCGGACGCTGCTGCGCGACCCGCGGATCCTGGTCCTGGACGAGGCCACCAGCGCGCTGGACACCGAGACCGAACGCGCCGTGCAGCGGGCCTTCGACGTGCTCGCCCAGGGGCGCACCACGATCACCATCGCGCACCGGCTCTCCACCGTCCGGGACGCCGACCAGATCGCGGTGCTCGACCACGGTCGGATCGTCGAGGCCGGCACCCACGACAGCCTGCTGGGCCGCAACGGCCGCTACGCCACGCTGGCGGCCTGAACGTCGGCTCAGAACCGTCTCGAAATCGTCTTGAAACTGTCTCGTTATGACGCGGTCAGGTGCCGGTAGACGGTCGCCCGCGACACCCCCAGCGCGGCGGCGATGGCGTCCACCGAGTGGGTGCCCGCCGCGTGCATCCGCCGGGCCGCCTCGACCTGCTCCCGGCCCAGCGCGGGCGGTCGTCCCGGCCGCCGACGCCGGTGCGCCGCCGCACCAGCCGGGCCTGGAGCCGTCGCCGGGATCGCGCTT
>NZ_JBEXHP010000091.1:0-23687 GCF_040607895.1 Micromonospora sp. NPDC005220 | reverse complement strand
CCCGGCCCGCCGGCAGCCGCGCGCCGGTCGTCCGCCCGCGTCCGGTGCGGGCACGTGACCGCCGGCCGGGCACCCCGTCGCCCACGCCGGGCGCGGTGAGCAGCCGGGCCCGCAGGCCACCCCGGGGTACGGCCACCGCTCCGCCGTCCCACTCCCGGTCGTCGCCGGCGCCGCTGGGCTCACCCGCCTCGGCCCGCCTGCGGCGCCCGCCCCGGCCGTCCATCCCCGACCGGTCCCCGTCCGCGCCGAAGTCGGCGGTGCGTGAGTTCTGGCCGCTGCCCCACTCGGCCTCGCCGGTGGCACGCTCGTCCCCGCTGCTACTGGGCCTGTGTCGGTCCCGACCGTCCACGCCGGCGTGATCGAGGCCGTTGCCGTTGGGACCACGAGCATGCGGGCCGCTCCCATCGCGACCATGCCCGCTGGCGTCGCCGTCCGCGCCGGAGGAGCCGTCCGTACCGCCGGAGCCGCCTTGGCCGCCGGCGCTGCCGCCTCGGCCGCCATCGTCCGGGTCCGGGCCGTCGGGGCGCGGCCCGGCCGGGCCGTCGTCGTACGGGCCGTCGTCGTCGGGGTGGGCGTCCTGGGCGCGTTGCAACGCCTCGTCGAGGCGCTTCTCGTCCAGGCCGGGGGTGTCGAACGGATCGCGGCGGCGGCGGTGCGGCAGGGCCAGCCGGGCGGCCACCCGGACGTCGTCGATGGTGACCCGGTCCCGGCCATGCCAGGAGGCGTGGGCCAAGGCGGTGCGGGCGGTGACGATGTCGGCGCGCATCCCGTCCACGTCGAACGCCGCGCACACCTCGGCGATCTGCCGCAGGGCGGCGTCCGGCAGGCGTACCCCGGGAAGCCGGCGGCGGGCGGCGGCCACCTGGGCGGCGATCTCCGCGTCGGCGTCGGCCCAGCGGGCGGCGAACCCGACCGGGTCGGCGTCGGCGGCGAGCCGGCGGCGGACCACCTCCACCCGGATCTCCGGGTCCCGGCTGGCGTTCACCTCCACGGTCAGCCCGAACCGGTCGAGAAGCTGCGGGCGCAACTCCCCCTCCTCCGGGTTCATGGTGCCCACCAGCAGGAACCGGGCGGCGTGGCTGACCGAGACGCCCTCCCGCTCGACGTGGCTGCGTCCCATCGCCGCCGCGTCGAGCAGCAGGTCGACCAGGTGGTCGTGCAGCAGGTTGACCTCGTCGACGTAGAGCACGCCCCGGTGCGCGGCGGCGAGCAGGCCCGGCTCGAAGGCGCGTACGCCCTCGCCGAGCGCCTTCTCCAGGTCCAGCGACCCGACCACCCGGTCCTCGGCGGCGCCCACCGGCAGTTCGACGAGGCGCGCCGGGTGGGTCTCGGCGGCGGCCCCGGCGGGATGGGGGCCGTCCGGGCAGGCCGGGTCGGGCTCGGCCGGGTCACAGCCGAAGCGGCAGCCGGCGACCCGGCGCACCGGGGGCAGCAGCGCGGCGAGAGCCCGCACGGCGGTCGACTTCGCGGTCCCCTTCTCGCCCCGGACGAGGACCCCGCCGATCGCCGGGGAGACCGCGTTGAGCAGCAGCGCGAGCCGCATGTCGGCCATGCCGAGCACGGCGCTGAACGGGTAGGTCGCGGTCATGCTGGGCCTTCTTTCGTTCGCGACTGCGGGGCTCGCAAAACCGGCTCACTCCTCGCGCTCACGCCCGGTCCTCCAGGTCACCCTCGCTGGCCAGGTACGTGTCGCGGAGGCGGTCGAGGGTGGCCGGCTCCGGCTTGGCCCACAGCCCCCGGTCGGCGGCCTCCAACAGCCGCTCGGTGATGCCGCGCAACGCCCACGGGTTGGACTGCTCCAGGAACTCCCGGGTGGTGTCGTCGAAGAGGTACCCGGCGGCCAGGTGCTCGTACATCCAGTCGTCGACCACGCCGGCGGTGGCGTCGTAGCCGAACAGGTAGTCCACGGTGGCCGCCAGCTCGAACGCGCCCTTGTAGCCGTGCCGGCGCATCGCAGCGATCCACTTCGGGTTGACCACCCGGGCGCGGAACACCCGCCGGGTCTCCTCGCCCAGCGTGCGGGTGCGTACGTCGTGCGGCATCGCCGAGTCACCCACGTACGCCTGCGGGGACGTGCCGGTGAGGTGGCGGACCATCGCCACCATCCCGCCGTGGTACTGGAAGTAGTCGTCGGAGTCGACGATGTCGTGCTCGCGGGTGTCCTGGTTCTTCACCGCCACCGCGATCCGGGCGAACGAGCGTTCCATGTCCTTGCGCGCCTCCCGACCGTCCAGGCCCCGGCCGTACGCGTAGCCGCCCCACACCGCGTACACCTCGGCCAGGTCGGCGTCGCTGCGCCAGGTCCGGGCGTCGATCAGCGGCAGCAGACCGGCGCCGTACGCCCCGGGCTTCGAGCCGAAGATCCGGGCGGTGGCCCGCCGCTCGTCACCGTGCTCGGCGAGGTCGGCGGCGACGTGCGCCCGCAGGTAGTTCTCCTCGTCCGGCTCGTCCAGGGCGGCGATCCGCCGGACGGCGTCGTCGAGCAGCGCCACCACGTGCGGGAACGCGTCCCGGAAGAAGCCGGAGATGCGCACCGTGACGTCGACGCGGGGCCGGCCCAGCTCGGCGGTCGATACCACCTCGACGCCGGTGACGCGCCGGGACCGCTCGTCCCACACCGGCCGGCAACCGAGCAGCGCGAGCACCTCGGCGATGTCGTCGCCCTGGGTTCGCATGGCGCTGGTGCCCCAGACGGTCAGCCCGACCGAGCGGGGGTACCCGCCGGTGTCGGCGAGGTGCCGGGCCAGCAGCGAGTCGGCGAGGGCCACCCCGACGTCCCAGGCGTTGCGGCTGGGGATGGCCTTCGGGTCGACGGAGTAGAAGTTGCGGCCGGTGGGCAGCACGTTGACCAGGCCCCGGGTGGGTGAGCCGGACGGGCCGGGCGGCACGAACCTTCCGTCCAACGCGCCGAGGGTGTGGGACAGCTCGTCGGTGGTCCGGTCCAGGCGGGGTACCAGCTCGGTGGCGGCGAAGTGCAGCACCGCGGCGACGTCCGGGAGCGGCTGGCCGGTCACCTCGGTCACCACGGCGTCGATCGCGTGCACGGCCCAGTCCAGGGTCTCCATGCCGACGACCAGCCGCCGCGCGAGGGCCTCGATGAGGTCGATCGCGTCGGCGGCGGTGCCGGCCGGCCCGTCCACCACGTCGGTCAACGCCGGCGGCAGCGCCAGTCGCTGTCCCGGCGCCGCGAGCAACTCCTGCTCGTCGAGCCCGTAGGTGACGGCGAGGGCCTGCCGCAGGCCGGGCAGGGCGCGGGCGCCGCCCCAGATCTGCGGGGCGCGCAGCACCGCGAGGACCAGGTTGACCCGCGCCTCGCCGGTGGGAGCGTCGGCGAGGATGTGCAGCCCGTCGCGGATCTGCACGTCCTTGACCTCGCACAGGTACCCGTCGAGGTGCAGCACGAAGTCGTCGAAGTCGTCCGGGTCGGGCATCGCCTCGGCGTGCAGGTCGTGGTGCAGCTCGGCGGCGCGCACCAGGTCCCAGATCTGGGCTCGCACGGTGGGCACCTTGGCCGGGTCGAGTGCCTGCACTGTCGCGTACTCGTCCAGCAGCTGCTCCAGTTTGGCCAGGTCGCCGTAGGTTTCGGCGCGGGCCATCGGCGGCACCAGGTGGTCGACGACCACGGCGTGCGCCCGCCGCTTGGCCTGGGTGCCCTCGCCGGGGTCGTTGACGATGAACGGGTACACCAGCGGCAGGTCGCCGAGGACCGCGTCGGGCGCGCAGCCGGCGGCCAGACCGAGGCCCTTGCCGGGCAGCCACTCCAGGGTGCCGTGTTTGCCCAGGTGCACCACGGCGTCCGCGCCGAAGCCGCCGTCCGTCACCGGCGCGGTCAACCAGCGGTACGCGGCCAGGTAGTGGTGACTCGGCGGCAGGTCCGGGTCGTGGTAGATGGCGATCGGGTTTTCCCCGAAGCCGCGGGGCGGCTGGATCAGCAGCACCACGTTGCCGAAGCGCAGCCCGGCGAGCACGATGTCGCCGCCCTCGGTGTACAGCTCGCCGGGCGGCTCACCCCAGTGCTCCCGCATCCGCTCGCGCAGCTCGACCGGGACCTGGTCGAACCAGCGCCGGTACGTCTGCCCCGGTATCCGGGCCTCGGCGGCGGCCAACTGCTCCGGGGTGAGCCACTCCACGTCGTGACCACCGGCGGCGATCAGCGCGTGGATCAGCGCGTCGCCGTCCTGGGGCGGTGGCGCGTTCCCCAGGTCGTAGCCGGCCTCGGCCAGCGCGGCGAAGAGCCGGACCGCCGAGGCCGGGGTGTCCAACCCGACGGCGTTACCGACCCGGGAGTGCTTGGTGGGGTACGAGCTGAGCACCACGGCGATCCGCTTGTCGGCGGGTGGCACGTACCGCAGCCGGGCGTGGCGCACCGCGATCCCGGCGACCCGGGCGGCTCGCTCGGGGTCGGCGGCGTAGACCGAGAGCCCGTCGGCGTCGATCTGCTTGAACGAGAACGGCACAGTGACGATCCGGCCGTCGAACTCGGGGATGGCCACCTGCATCGCCGCGTCCAACGGGGACAGCCCGGCGTCGCTGTCGGCCCACTGCGCCCGGGTGCTGGTGAGGCAGAGCGCCTGGATGACCGGCACGTCCAGGGCGGCCAGGGCGCCGACGTCCCAGGCGTCCTCGTCACCGCCACCGGAGGCGTCCGCGGCCACCGCGCCGCCGGCGGCGAGCACCGTGACCAGCAGCGCGTCACAGCGGGCGAAGAGCCCGAGCGGGCCGGTGTTCGCGGTCAGCCCGCGCAGCGAGCCGCAGAAGATCGGCAACGGGTTGCCGCCGGCCCGGTGGACCGCGTCCGCGAGCACGTCGACGAAACCGGTGTTGCCGGCGAGAGCGTGCGCCCGGTAGAAGACGATCCCCACGGTGGGCCGGCCCGGGTCGACGGGGTGTTCGCCGTGCACGCCGTACGCCGGGGTGGGCGCGGGCGGGGTGAACCCCTCGCCGGTGAGCAGCACCGTGTCGGAGAGGAACCGGGCCAACTGCCCCAGGTTGTCCGGACCGCCCTCGACCAGGTACGCCAGCGCCTGGGTGACGACCCCGGACGGCACTGTGGAGATGGCCATCAGCTCCGCGTCGGGTAGTGCCTCACCGCCGAGCACGACCGTCGGCACGCCGGTGGCGAGCACCGCGGCGAGGCCGTCCGGCCACGCCTGCCGACCGCCGAGCAGGCGTACGACGACGAGGGCGACCCCGTCGAGCAGGGCGGGCACCTCCTCGACGGTGACTCGCGCGGGGTTGGCCAACCGGTAGTCGGCGTCGCTGGCGCGGGCGGCCAGCAGGTCGGTGTCGGCGGTGGACAGCAGCAGAATGCGCACGGCAGGCTCCGGACGGTAACGTCAGCGCGCTCGCGGAAGCGATTCGGCGACGACGTGGGGGTGGGCGCGGGGTTCAGCGGACGCCGCGACCCGGACGGCTCACCGGCGCGAGACCGGCGGCGACGGGTAGCGAAGTGCGAACCTCAGCGGTGAACGGGGCCCCAGAGCCCGGATGCCGGCGCGATCGTGCGGCCGGATCGGTGCGCGGCGGCGGGACCGCCGCTCGGGGTACGACGGTGCTCGTCGGTGCGCGAGACGCCATGCGTCATCGGGTCCTCCTCGGGTGTCCACGCCCTGGGGTACGTCCCGACGGCCGAAGTATCCTGGCTTCCGGATCGACGCTCTCCCCCGGCCTTCCAACCGCAGACACACGGCCGTGGCGCACGAGGGGGGATCACTCCCCGGTGACAGTGGCGGGACCGCGTCGGATTCGCACCGACTTCCTTCACTGCCGTCAGGCCGCGAATGCTGCCACACCCCTCCGCCGCCGGTCAACGCCAGCCCGGCCCCGCCAGACGGACGCCACTAATCGAGATTCGGCGATCGGTGCCCGCGCTGCTGCGCGCGACGCAATGCCCACATCAATGTCTGCGGCCCTTTGCTCTGCTTATCTATATGCACCAGGCACGCAGCGTCACCGGTGCACATGGGTAAGCAGAGCAAAGGGCGGCTGGAGGCAATCTGGCCTGCGCCGATGGTCCGGGGGAGTGTGATGATCGACGCCGGCCAGGGCCCCGCGCACACCCACTACTGGGACCATGTGCCCCGTCAGAACGATGAGGCTCCGGCCACGAGCGCCCGCGCCGCATCCGTCCACCAGTAGAGGACTTCCCGACCCGACCGGCGCTTCTGAAGCAGACCGGCCTCGGTCAGCACGCGCAGGTGACCACCGACCGTGCCGAGCGGCAGTCCGGTCGCGGCGACCACGGCCGTGGTGCTGACCGGCTCGGCCGCCTGCACCAGAACCCTGCTCCGTGCGGTCCCGAGCAGGCGGCGCAGAGGATCCGGTGTGGTGAGAGACGCCTCGGCGAAGATCCCCGTCACCGGATAGACGATCCCGAAGCGGTCGGGCAACCTCCAGGAGATCCAGCCTCCCCGGCAGTGGGCCGCGAAGAACGTCAACGTCCCGCCCCGCACGTCGGACGGTGGGTAGGGCCGCTCCTCGACCTGCAGCCGGCCGTTGCCCAGCCAGCGCATGCCCGGCCGCATGTCGTTGATGACCCCCGACCATCCGTCCCTGCCGAGGCGGGAGATCCGGGACACCACATCGGCACGTAGCACCGACTGCCGGCGCGGCCAGTCCGCTTCGATCGTGTGACACCAGACCCACCGCACCAGGGCGGCCGTCCGGCTCGCCAACCCCGAACAGCGCAACTCCGGGGCCAGCGGCGAACGTACGTGGGCCAGATCCGCACGAATTCGGTCGTCCGGCAGCGACTCCAGCTCCACGAGCTCGTCGTCCAACGTCAGGTCCGGACGGGCGGGCGGCACCGTCAGAAAGTCAGCCATCCAGGAGGACGATATGGCGTGCGCCAGGATGGCCCGGGTCACCGGGTCACCGTCGAGATAGCCCTGGAAGGCGTCGACATGCTGGTCGCGCCAGGCCCGATGCCACGGAAGCGGCTGACCCCGGCGCAGGATATTCAGTGCCGCCAACGTCTCGGTGAGCTGCGAAGTGCCGAAACGGGCCTGCGCCATCACTTCGGCGTCGACCAGGAACACCGCCATGTTTCGCCTCCAGTCGAAACTCTAGGGAGGCGCTGCGGGATGTCGCAAGCTCCGGGACATGCACAGCGACACCCAGCCAGGCACCCCGACGACCGTGCGCGCGCGGAACTTCACGGCGCTGTGGGCCGGTGCCGCGGTCACCAACCTGGCAGACGGCGTCGTCAAGTTGACCTTGCCGCTGGCGGCCGTCTCGATGACGGACTCCCCCGCTCTGGTTGCCGCCGCCACCCTGGCCAACACCCTGCCCTGGTTGCTGTTCTCACTGCCCGCCGGTGCCCTCGCCGACCGGGCGGATCGCCGGCACCTGATCATGACGATGGCCGCCGCGCGCACCCTGGTTCTCGCCGTACTCGTGGGTGCCCTCGTCCTGGACGTCCTTCCGCTGGCCGGCCTGTACGCGGTGGCGCTGCTCCTCGGCACCGCCGAGGTCTTCGCCGACACCACCCGGATGTCGGTTGTGCCGATGGTCGTGCCCCGCAACCGCATGGAGGCCGCGTTCGCGAGGTTGACCGCGACCGAGACCGCGGCCAACGAGTTCATCGGGCCCCCGCTGGGTGGCCTGCTAGCCGCCACTGGATTGGCTGTCGCGCTCGGCGCCGGCGGCGTCGGCTACGCGGGCGCGCTACTCGCCCTGGCCGTCATGACCGGTCACTACCGCAGCAGCGGTCGCCCCGGACCGGCGACGAACGCTCCGGGCCTCCGCACCGACATTCGGGAGGGCATCCAATACGTGTGGCAGGCAAAAATTCTGCGGACCCTGCTGCTGGTGGCCGGCGCAGCGAGTGGGTGCTGGGCCGCCTGGATGGCGGTCCTCGTCGTCTACGCGATCGCACCCGGACCGATGAACCTGAGCCGCGCGGAGTACGGCCTGCTGATCGGAGCCCTGGGAGTGGGTGGCGTCGTGGGAGCTTCCGCCGCGCCCGCGCTCACCCGCCGGCTGGGACGGCGGGTCGTCCTCGCCGCGTCAATGGCCAGCTTCGCCGTGCTGCTGGCAGCACCAGCGGTCACCTCGTCCCCCCGGCTGATCGCCGTGACGACCGTCCTGGGCGGCGCCGGCTCCGGCGCGTGGAACGTCACCTACAGTTCGTTGCGCGCGCTCGTCGTGCCCGATGAGATGATGGGGCGCTACAGCGGGGTCAGCCGCCTGACCAGCTGGGGATCGATGCCGCTCGGGGCTCTGGTCGCCGGCCTGACCGCGGAACTGGTCAGCGTACGAGCGGTCTTCTGGGGCGGGGCGGGTCTCTGCGCCCTCGTGCTCGCCGCGACGATACGAACTGTGGCATCGCCCGAATTCCGGCGGATGGAGGCCCGCGCGACCGCCTTCCACGAACCTGCGCCGGCCCACCCGCACCGATCCTGACGGCCGGAAACTCGGCGGAGCGGGCGTTCAGCGGGCGTGGCGTTCCGGGTGGGCCCGGCTCCAGGTCCGCATCCGCTCCGGGTAGCCGGTGCGCGCCGCCTCGTACAACGGCACCGCGTGCTTGCGGGCGATGGCCCCGGCCGCGCGGGGCGTTCCGGTACGGCGGCGGATCCACTCACCGTCGTGGGCGATCGCCACCACTGTGGTGTCCGTCGCGGTCGTCTCCGGCTCCAGGTAGAACTCCACCCCCTGCCGGCTGGCGACGAACTCCTCCAGCGCCGCGAGATCGTCGCGGGTCGCCTCCCGGTCCAGTTTCGTCGGGGTCGCCTCGGCACCCCGTGACCGGCGATTGAACCAGCTCATGCCCGCCCCTCTCCTCGACGCCCCTCCAGTGCAGCACCGATTCCTGGCAATACCCTGCACGCCGGATGGGAGAAAGCTGACCTGCCTCGGGAGATCCGGGTGGAACCGGCGGCGGGTGGGCGGTGTCATGTGGGTGATGCGAACGGAGGCTCCCCTGGACGACGAGGCGCTCGTCACCCGCGCTCGGGCAGGTGACCTGGAGGCGTACAACCTCCTGGTCGCCCGGCACACCGCGTCCGCGTACCGGACGGCGGTGCTGCTCGGCGCCGGCTCCGACTCCGAGGACGTCATCCAGGAGGCGTTTGTGAAGGCGTACCGGAAGCTGTCCCGTTACCGGGGCGACGCGTCCTTCCGGTCGTGGCTGCTGGCGATCGTCGCCAACGAGACCCGCAACCTGCACCGCTCCCGCGGACGGCGCGACGGGCTCGTGCTGCGGGCGGCGGCAGCGGACCCGACGTCCGAGGTCGCCGAGGACGACGCGGTCGGCGCGGTCCTCGCCGGGGAGCGCCGGGCGTCGCTGGTGCAGGCCCTGCGGCAACTGCCGGTACGCGACCGCGAGGTGATCGTCTGCCGGTTCTTCCTCGATCTCACCGAGGAGGAGACGGTGGCGGCGCTGGGCTGGCCCCGGGGCACGGTGAAGTCGCGCACCTCCCGGGCCCTGGCGAAGCTTCGCAGCCTGCTCGACCGGGAGGAGGTCCGGCATGGGTGACCTCGAACGGGAACTGCGTGACCTCTCCGCCTGGCTGGACATCCCCGATCCGCCCGACGTGACCGCCCGCGTCCGGGTACGCCTCAGCAGGCCCGCGCGCCGGTGGCGCTCGATCGTCGCCGCGGCGCTGGTCGCCCTGATCGTGGTGGCGGTGGTGCCGCCGACGCGGGCCGCCATCGCCGACGTCGTCACCGGGCTGCTGCGCTTCGCCGGCGTCAGCATCGCCACCGCGCCCGCCCCGACGCCGGCCGGCGGCACCGCGTCGCCGTTGCCCGGACAGCGGGCCGTCGCGCTGGACGAGGCGCAGCGGGCGGTGCGGTTCCCGATCCGCCTGCCGGCGAAGCTGGGCCCACCCGAACGGGTGCTGGTCGCCGACCCGGACGCCACCGGCAGGTACCGGGTGGCGACGCTGCTCTACGACGGGGGCGCGCTGCGCGTCGACGCGTTCGACGGTCACCTCGACCTGGCCTTCCACAAGGAGGTCAGCCCGCCGGGAGCGAACTGGGTCCAGGTCAACGGCGACTTCGCCGTCTGGGTCGACGGCCCACACGTGCTGTCCTACGTGGACCGGGCGGGCGGGATCCGCCGGGAGACCGCCCGCCTGGCCGCCTCCACGCTGATCTGGCAGGACAACGAGGTGAGCTACCGGCTGGAGGGCGACCTCACCAAGGCCGAGGCGATCGAGATCGCCCGCTCGCTGCGTTAGGGAACCGCGCGGGGTCGGCCGGTGTCCTGAAGACACGACGATTCGCCGCCGCTCGGTCTGTTCCAGCCCGAGGTGGCGGCCGGTGTACCGGAGGAGTGCGGATGGGTTCACGGGGCAGGTTGATGCTGGTGTCATCGGTGGTCCTGTTGGCGGGGTGCACGACCACGGCCAGCGGCGGGGCGGCCGCACCGGCTGCTACCACAGCCGCGACGACCACCACCGCTGCCGCCACCACGGCGAACGCGGCGAGCACCGCGACGGGCTGCGGTTCGCGGGTGGAGACGGGGTCCCTGCCCGACTGGGCGGACGCCGGTTTCAGCGGGGACGCGCGGGTGCCGCACGTCTTCGGCGCCAAGGGTGACATCGTGGCGGTGCTGTTCGCCCACCCGCTGCGGCAGGTCCGGACGGACGGATCGAACAACAAGATCCTCTGGGTGGCCCGCGCCGCCACGACCTCGCCCGACCCGTCCGCACCGGCAACCCTGGTGATCACCGCAAGGCTGGATGGCACCGACACCCGGGTGATCCGGGAGGTAGCCGGCGGCCCCGGTCCGTCGATCATCGACCTGCCGCAGGCCGGTTGCTGGCGCCTCGACCTGAGCTGGTCCGGGCACACCGACACAATGGACCTGGTCTACGCCCGGTGAGCCGGCGCCCAGGGCCGCCTAGGCTGCCGGACGTGCTGGAGGACGAGCGGGTGGCGGCGGCCCGCAACAACGCCGAATGGTGCGACATCGTCTGCGGCAGCCACGGGCTGCCCGGCCGTACCGACGCCGACGCCTGGTCGGTCCCCCACCGGTCGCCACAGTGGTACCCGGACGCGGTCACAGTGCGACCGGGCGTCGACGCCGAGGCCCTGCTGGCCCGGTTCGACGCGGGGCCCGGCGCGTCGGTGAAGGACAGCTTCGCCGACCTCGACCTGTCCGGGTACGGGTTCCGGGTGCTCTTTGACGCCCAGTGGATCCACCGGCCGCCGTTGGCACCGCCTGTCGAGACACCGCTGGTCCCGGTCAGCACCCCCGACGACCTGGCGGCCTGGGCGGCGGCACACGGCGGTGGGGAGGTGTTCCGCCCCGCGCTCCTGGCCGACCCACGGGTACGGGTGCTCGCCCGCCACGACGATCGGGGTGTGCTCACCGGCGGTGCGGTGCTCAGCGGCGACGGCCCGTACGGCGTCTCCAACCTGTTCACCCGCGGCGGCGACGCCCGCGACATCTGGCGCGCGGTGTGCGCCACAGTGCCCCACGCGCCGCTGGTCGGCTACGAAACCATCCCGGACCTGGCCCCCGCGCTCTCCGCCGGCTTCACCACCACCGGTCCGCTGCGCATCTGGTTGCACGCCTAGCACTCCGGCCACTGGCGCCGCGCCCGGACAGCTATGCTGGACGGCATCGGCACCGATCCGGCCATCACCGGGGAGCCTCCGGAAGAACGGGCAGCTTGACAGCCCCGGTAGAACCGGACGTAGCGGCACGTCACGTCGCAGAATTGAGCGGCGCCCGCACCATCGAGGCGCAAGCGGGGTGGTACCGCGGAGTCCTGGCCATACGCCTGGCGCTTCGTCCCCGGGTGGGCAGTGAGCTGATGCCCGCGCGAGCGGATGCGGAGTGTAGGGAGAACGTCGGTGCCGGACGGTCCATCGAAGTCGCCATTCATGCCACTGCCCACCAAACTCGATTTTGCGGGGCTGGACCGTGCGGTCATCGAGTGGTGGCAGGCCAACAACGTGTTCCGCCGGAGTCTGGAGCAGACGGCCGACGGCACGCCGTGGGTGTTCTACGAGGGACCGCCGACCGCCAACGGCACGCCGGGCACCCACCACATCGAGGCGAGGGTCTTCAAGGACCTCTTTCCCCGGTACCGGACGATGCGGGGCTTCTCGGTGCCGCGCCGCGCCGGCTGGGACTGTCACGGTCTGCCGGTCGAGCTGGCGGTCGAGAAGGAGCTGGGGCTCGGCGGGAAGCCCGACATCGAGAAGATGGGCATCGCGGAGTTCAACGCCCGCTGCCGCACCTCGGTGCTTCGGCACGTCGACGAGTTCGTCCAGCTCAGTGAGCGGATGGGTTACTGGATCGACCTGGAGCACCCGTACGAGACGATGTCCCCGGAGTACGTGGACAGCGTCTGGTGGTCGCTGAAGCAGATCCACGACGGCGGGCGCCTGGTGGAGGATTTCCGGGTCGCGCCGTACTGCACCCGCGACGGCACGACGCTGTCCGACCACGAGGTGGCGCAGGGGTACGAGACAGTCACCGACCCCTCCGTGTACGTGCGGTTCCCGTTGCGCGGGGAGGTAGCCGGGCACAGCGGTGTCGACCTGCTGATCTGGACCACCACCCCGTGGACCCTGGTGTCCAACACCGCCGTGGCCGTCCATCCCGACGTGACGTACACGGTCGCCCGCACCGAGCGGGGCACGTTCGTCGTCGCCGAACCGCTGACCCAGCGGGTCCTCGGCGAGGAGGCGGAGATCCTGGCGACCGTACCGGGGTCCGACCTGGAGGGTTTGCGGTACGAGCGGCCGTTCGACCTGGTGGACATCCCGGACGCGCACCGGGTGGTCCTCGCGGAATACGTCACGACCGAGGACGGCACCGGCCTGGTGCACCAGGCGCCGGCGTTCGGCGCGGACGACCTCGCCGTCTGCCGCGCGTACGGGTTGCCGTTGGTCAACCCGGTCGCCCCGAACGGACGGTTCAACGACGGCATCGACCTGGTCGGTGGGGTGTTCTTCAAGGACGCCGACGCGTTGCTCATCGACCGTCTGCGGGCGTCCGGTCGGCTGTTCCGGCATGAGCCGTTCGAGCACCCGTACCCGCACTGCTGGCGGTGCCACACCCCGCTGATGTACTACGCGCAGCCGTCCTGGTACATCCGGACCACCGAGGTACGCGACGAGCTGACCCGGGAGAACGAGAACACCAACTGGTTCCCGGAGCACATCAAACACGGCCGGTACGGCGACTGGCTGAAGAACAACATCGACTGGGCGGTGTCCCGCTCCCGGTACTGGGGTACCCCGCTGCCGCTGTGGCGGTGCCCGGACAACCACGTGACCGCTGTCGGTTCCCGTACCGAGCTCGGGAAGCTGGCCGGTGCTGATCTGTCCGAATTGGATCCGCACCGCCCGTACGTCGACGAGATCACCTTTGCCTGCCCGGACTGCGGCCGCACCGCCACCCGGGTCCCCGAGGTGATCGACGCCTGGTACGACTCCGGGGCGATGCCGTTCGCGTCGTTGGGCTACCCGCACGTGCCGGGTAGCAAGGAGATCTTCGAGCGCAGCTACCCGGCCCAGTACATCTGCGAGGCGATCGACCAGACGCGAGGGTGGTTCTACACGCTGATGGCGGTGGGCAAGCTGGTCTTCGACCGGTCCCCGTACGAGAACGTCGTCTGCCTCGGGCACATCCTGGCCGAAGACGGCCGCAAGATGAGCAAGCACCTGGGCAACATCCTGCTGCCGATCCCGCTGATGGACACGCACGGCGCGGACGCGGTGCGCTGGTTCATGGCCTGTTCCGGCTCACCGTGGTCGCCGCGCCGGGTCGGGCCCGGCCCACTCGACGAGATCGTCCGCAAGGTGTTGATGACCTACTGGAACACCGCGGCGTTCTTCTCCCTCTACGCGGCGAACTCGACGTGGGCGCCGCAGCTGGCGCAACCTGTCGCCCAGCGACCGGTGTTGGACCGGTGGATCGTCGGCGAGGTGCACGCCCTCGCGGCCGCCGTGGACGAACGAATGCAGAACTACGACACGGCGCGCGCCGGCCGACTGCTCGCCGACTTCATCGACGATCTGTCGAACTGGTACGTGCGACGGTCGCGGCAGCGTTTCTGGGAGGGCGACCCCGACGCGCTCACCACCCTGTACGAGTGCCTCGACATCCTCACCCGACTCCTCGCGCCGTTCATTCCGTTCGTCACGGAGGAGGTGTGGCAGCAGGTCGTCCGGCGGGGGGCCGCGTCGGCCCCGGAGTCGGTGCACCTGGCGACCTGGCCCATCCCCGACACCACTCTGATCAGTGCGGAGTTGTCGGCCCAGGTGGCCGCGGCGCGGGCGTTGGCGGAGGCGGGCCGGTCCGCGCGTAAGGCGAGCAGTCTGCGGATCCGTCAGCCGTTGAGCCGGGCGCTCGTGGGGCTGCCGGCCGGCACCGTGCTCCCGCAGGCGTTGCTGGACGACATCGGCGACGAGTTGAACGTGAAGGCCCTCCAGCCGCTCGATCCCCAGAGCGGGGTCATCGACGTGCGGGTCAAGGCGAACTTCCGGACCCTGGGCCGCCGGTTCGGCAACCGCACCCAGCACGTCGCGAAGGCCATCGCCGCCGTGGCCCCCCGGGACTTGGTCGACGGCGTCCGGGCGAACGGGACGTACCCGCTGTCGGTCGACGGTGCGCAGGTCGAGGTGGGCCTGGACGACATCCTGATCACGGAGGTGCCGCGCACCGGCTGGGTGGTGGAGTCCCAGCGCGGCGCGACGATCGCGTTGGACACCGAGATCACCCCCGAACTGGCGGCCGAGGGCGTCGCCCGCGACGTGGTCCGCATCGTTCAGCAGGCTCGCCGCGACGCTGACTTCGAGGTGTCCGACCGGATCACGGTGTCGATCGCCGCGCCCGCCGAGGTGGCGGCAGCGATCACCACGCATCAGAAGCTCATCGCGCACGAGACCCTCGCGCTCAAGCTGACCGTGGTGGACGCGTTGTCGGAGGGTTTCGCCGGCACCGTGGGCGACGGCCAGGAGATCGTCGTACACGTGGTGCGGGCCTGAGCGGTGCCCGGGTGGGCGGTCAACCGAGCTGGGTCAGATCCTCAGGGGTCAGCCGCAGCGCACCGGCCGCCACGTTCTGCGCCAGGTGGTCCGGGTCCGCGGTGCCGGGGATGGCGAGCACGTGCGGGCCCTGGTGCAGGGTCCAGGCGAGGCGTACCTGCTGCGGGGTGACGCCGTGCGCGCGGGCGACCGCCTCGACGGCCTCGCCCTGCGCGGCGTTCGCGCCCGCCTCCCGCCCTCTGCCGGCCAGCGCGAAGAACGGCACGTAGGCGATGCCCCGCTCGCCGCAGAGCCGGACGAGGTCGTCCTGCTCCCGGTAGGCGTCAACCCCGTAGTTGTTCTGCACGCAGACCACCGGTGCGATGCCGGCCACCTCGTCCAACTGCTCGGGCCGGACGTTGGAGAGCCCGAGGTGCCGGATCAGCCCGGCGGCCCGCAACTCGGCGAGCGCGCCGAACCGATCGGTCAGCGGCACCGGGCCCGGCCCCCGGCCGAGGCGCAGGTTCACCACGTCGAGCTGGTCGCGGCCGAGCCGGCGAAGGTTCTCCTCCACCTGGGCCCGCAACTGCGCCGGGGTGTACGCCTCGGTGAAGCCGGTCTCCGGGTCGTACCCGAAACCGACCTTGGTGGCGATCACCAGGTCCTCCGGGTACGGGGCGAGCGCCGCGCGGATCAGCTCGGTGGCGTAGCGGGCCGGGCCGGTGCCGACGCGCAGCGTGCCGCCGGGCGACACGTAGAACGCGGCCGTGTCGATGTGGTTGACGCCCAGCTCCACGGCGCGGCGCAGCAGGGCGACGGCCCGGCCCCGATCGGGGTTCGCGGTGATCCGCATCGAGCCGAAGCCCATCCGGTGCACGATGCGATCGCCCAGGGTCCAGCTGCCCGCCGCTGCGGCGGTGATCTCGTCGGTTGGCATCGGGAGACCGTAACCAGCACGGGTGCGCGACGCAGTCGGCCACGCACCCGATACCGCTCGGCGATGATGTGGGTTAGTTTTTGATGGCGGGTGAGGCGGCGTGCGGCGGACGCAGCACCGGCACCAGCAGCAGTGTCGGCAGCAGCAGCAGCGGCACCGCCAGCAACGCGCGCAGGGTGCCGACCTGATCGCCGATCAGCCCCAGCAACGGCGGGCCACCGAGGAACGCGGTGTAGCCGATCACCGCGACCACGCTCACCCGCACCGCCGCGTGCGCCTCGTCGTCGGCCGCCGCGCTCATCCCGACCGGGAAGCCCAGCGACGCACCGAGGCCCCACAGCGCGACGCCGATGACGGCCACCGGCCCGGAGCCCGCCAGCACGGCCAGGCCGGCGCCGACCACGGCGAGCCCGATGGTGCCGCTGAGCACCGGCACCCGACCCCACCGGTCAAGCGCGATGGTGCCGGCGGTACGCCCGACGGTCATGCCCACCACGAAGACGCCGAAGACCGCCGCGCCGGCGGCCTCGCTCAGGTCCCGCCCGTCGATGAACGCAACGGCCAGCCAGTCGTTGGCGGCGCCCTCGGTGAACGCCGCCACCAGCACGAACAACCCGATCAGCAGGGTGCGCGGCTCCCGCCAGGCGGCGAGTTGCGCCCGGCGGCGGGCGGCCGGGGTGGTGTCCGCCGGGTCGCCGGTGTGATCGCTGCCCACCGGCAGGAACGTCCGGGCGGCGAGCGCGGTGCCGGTCAGCACGATCACCGCCACCGCGACGAGATGCGCGCCGACCGACACGTCGAACCGGGCCGCCCCGGCGCCGAGCGCCGCTCCGGCCACCGAACCGAGGCTCCACCCCGCGTGGAAACGCGGCATGATCGTCCGGCCCAGCCGCCGTTCCACCGCCGCGCCCTCGACGTTCATCGCCACGTCACAGGCGCCGGAGCCGTAGCCGAGGGCGACCAACCCCAGCGCGACGATGGCGAACGACCCGGTCATCGTGGCACCCAACCCCGCCACGGTCAGGCCGACCGCGACCAGCACGGTGGCCATGGTGACGGTGCGGGCCGCGCCGAAGCGCTGAGCGAGCAGGCCGGAGGTGGGCATGGCGAGCAGCGCGCCGACGCTCATCGCCAGCAGCAGCAGCCCGAGTCGGCCGGCGGAGAGGTCCAACGCCTCCCGGACCGCCGGGACGCGGGAGAACCAGCTACCGACGGCCAGCCCGTTGAGGGTGAAGGTGACAGCGACGCCGTTGCGGGCGAGCCGCACCGTCCGCAGGGTCGGCGATGCGATGTCCGGGGCTACCGGTCGACTGGTGGGGGCGCTCACGAGGGCTGTTCCTCTTTCTCGGGGTGATCTGCTGGCACGATCGCACACCTGAGAGCGCTACCACCACAACCGGCAACCGCCCCTTACCGCTGCTGGTTCGGCCGGGGCATGATGTGAGCAGGCGTTGGCCCGACCGGACGGGCCGCCGCGGGAGGCGACGATGACGACAGCGGCACAGCGACCGGCCACGCTCGAGGACGTGGCCCGGGTCGCCGGGGTCTCCCGGTCCACGGCTTCGCGGGTTATCGCCGGCACGGGGTTCGCCTCGCCGGCCGCCCGGGAGTTGGTCACCGCAGCCGTCGACCAGCTCGGCTACGTGCCCAACCCGGCCGCCCGGGCGCTGGTCCGCGGCGGCGGCGGTGTCCGCCTGGTGGTAGCCGTTCTGGGGACCAGCGCCGCTGTGCTGGACGACCCCTACGTGCACCAGGTGGTCGGCTCGGCCGCCCGGGTGTGCACGCCCGCCGGTGTCGGCGTGGCGCTGCACTGGCTGCCGTTCGGCGACCCCCGCAGCCTCGACCAACTCGACGGGGATCGCAGCGTGTGCGGGGTGATCCTGGTCAACACCACCGAGGAGTTGCTGGCGGCGGTGCCCCCGTCGCTGCGCGGTCGGGTGGTGTCGATCGGTGTCGGCTCGGCGACCGTGCCGTCGTTCGACGTCGACAACGCCGCCGGCTCCGAAGCGGTGCTGCGCCATCTGTACGCCACGGGTCGCCGCCGGATCGCCATGGTGACCGGCCCCCGGTGGCTGCCCTGCGCGCAACGCCCGGTGCAGACGTACCGCCGGCTGATGGCCGAGGCCGGCCTGCCGGAGCGGATCCTGCCCGGGGACTTCCGGGCGGCGCGCGGTCGGGCGGCGGCCGGCGAGGCGCTGCGCCGCTGGCCGGACATCGACGCGATCTACGCGATCAGCGACGACACCGCGCTCGGGGTGATCGCCGGCCTGCGGGACGCCGGTGCCCGGGTGCCCGGCGACGTCGCGGTGGCCGGCTTCGACGACATCCCGTTGGCCGGGATGACCGCCCCGGCGCTGACCACGGCGAGTCATCCGGTCAGGCAGATCGCGGTGGCCGCGGCCACCGCTCTGCTGGACGGGCGCCCGGCGGCGCCGGTGACCCTCTTCCCGTCCGCCCTGGTGGCGCGGGCCAGCGCCTGAGCCCCGCTGACGGTTAACACCGGACGGGCCGGGTAACCGCGTCGGACCTTTCGTCCACCGCGAGGAGCCCCGACCCGTGTCCGACTCCGCGCCGTCGCGCTGGGACCCGGCGCCGAACCCCCGGGACGGCCGGCTGACCGCACGCCGCCACCCGCCGGTGGCGCCGGGCCGCACCGGCCTCGTGCCGATGACCGGGCCCGACGGTCACCGGCTGGCCCTGGGGTACGCCCCGGAGCCGGCGACCGACGGTTCGGCGTACCGGTTGGTGCTGCTCCTGCACGGTGCGGGCGGCTCGGCGCGACAGGGGTTGGACCTGCTGCTGCCGGTCGCGGACGCGCAGCGCCTGCTGCTGGTCGCCCCGGACTCGTCGGCGGCCAGTTGGGACCTGATCGCCGGCGGCTTCGGGGCGGACGTGGGGCGCATCGACAGGCTGTTGGCGACCGTCTTCGACACCTACCCGGTGTCCGACGTGACGCTCGGCGGCTTCTCCGACGGCGCCTCGTACGCGTTGTCGCTGGGCCTGGCGAACGGGGATCTGTTCGACGCGGTGCTGGCCTTCTCCCCCGGTTTCGCCGCGCCACCGGTCACCCACGGTCGGCCACGGATCTTCATCTCGCACGGCGTGGACGACCGGGTGCTGCCCATCGACGTGTGCAGCCGCCGCCTCGTCCCGCACCTGCACGACCTCGGTTACGAGGTGACCTACCAGGAGTTCCCCGGCGGCCACGACATCCCCACCGCCATTCGCGATTCGGCCACCAGTTGGCTCACCGCCCGTCCCCCACCGGCAGTGAACCACCCCTGATCACCGCGGACGTCAGACCGGGGGAAGGCCGAGGGCGTCGTCGACGCGGGCGAGGATGGCGGCGTCGTCCTCCGGGTTGACGCCCCGCAGCAGGTCGATCGCGGTGGCCCGGACCTGCCCAATGATCATCGCTAGCGGGAGGGTCTGGGTGGCGCCGAAGAGCTGCCCGGCGGTGTGCACCGCGGCCAACGCCGACTCGTCGGCCCGGGTGGCGTGCCGGTCGGCAACCTCCTCCTGCCCGTCCAGGTCGGCGGCCAGGGCGGCACCGGCCTGGCGGACCGCCTCGGCCAGTGACCGCAGGGCGGCCCCCAACTCGGGCGGAGCCGGGGTGTTCAGCCGGCTGAGGGTCACCCCCGCACGGGCCAGCACCCGGACGTTGCGGACCACGTAGTCGATCTGCCGGATCGACTCGTCCACCGAGCGCAGCCGACCGATATGCTGACGTCGACGGACGTTGAGTCGCAGCGCCTCACCGGCGGCCAGCACTCCGTCGCGCAGCCCGTCCACCCGGGCGTCCATCCCCCGCGCCTGCCTCAGCGCGGCGACCGCCGCCGGCTCGTCGCGGTCGTCCAGCGCATCGGCGATCCCGCACAGCAGCCCGGCCAACTCGTCGAAGGTCCGCCGCACCTCGGCGACCAGCGGGGCCAGCGGATGCCGGGCGTCGACCAGCAGGCTGGCCGCGAGCGCGACCACGCCGCCGATCAGCGCGTCGACGAAGCGGAACGGCACCAACGACCCGTCCGGCGGTGCGACCACCACCAGGTAGAGCGCGGAGACGGCCGCCTGCACCAGGGTCACGCCGGTGGCGCCGAAGACCACCGCGAGCAGGACGGTGAGCAGGATGACGGTGAAGACCGTCCAGGTGCTGCCCGGGCCGAGTGCCTGCACCACCAGGTCCGCGACGAGCACCCCGGCGGCGACCCCGAGGACGACCTCGACGGCTCGGCGGATGCGCTGCCCCCCGGGCCTGACCGAGAACGATCAGCGCGGCGGCCGGCGCGAAGAAGGGCTGCGGGTGCCCGAGCAACCGGGTGGCCAGCAGCCAGGCCACGGTCGCCGCGGCGGTCGCCTCCACCACCGGCCGCCAGCCGTGCCGCAGCCGCCCCCCGGCCGTCCGCAGGCCGCTGATCCGCACCATCACCCCACCTCTCCTACCCGCGCCAGCCAGCCAGCCGGCCACGCCCCGGTCCGGTCCGGCCACGCCCCGGTCCGCCCCGGTCCGGTCCGGTCCGGTCCGGTCCGGTCAGCACGTCGCCAGCGCACCGCGCCGTCAACCGCGGCACCACGCCGCCAACCCCACGCCACCACGCCACCGCCCTACCGCCCCACGCCACCGCACCGCACCGCATGCTCACCGCACCACGCCGCCGGCCCACCGCACTCCGCCCGCTCCTCCTTTGGAGCTGATGCCGTAAACGAATCGGGCGCGATGCCGCAAACGAATCGGGCGCGATGCCGTAAACGATTCAGCTCCAAAGGGCCGAACCGAGGTACCACACCGGAGGCTCACGGCATCCCGAGGTGATCGTCTCCCATCACCGGTCGGACCTGCTCACCGGGCTGCTCCACGCGCCCGGTGCCAGCGCGCCGCCGTTCTCGCTGACCCGGGCCGGAGCGGCAGGCCGGGCCCGCACCACCAGACCCACGCACCACCAGACCCACGCACCACCGGACCCACGCACCACCAGGCCCACGCGCCACCAGACCCACGCACCGTTCGGGTCAGCTCCCGGTGAGGGCGCGCAGCAGGGTACGGACGGCGGCGCTCAGGTCGGCGCGGCTGGCCTCGGTGCCGGGCGGTGGGGCGCTGAGCGCTCCCGCGCCGGCCAGTCGGTCGAAGAGCAGCCCGTCCACGAACGCGACGAACTGGTCGCCCTGCCGCTCGGGGTCGGTCGCTCCGGCCCGGGTCAGCAGGTCCCGGGCCTGTACCCGCAGCCCGGTGCCGTGTTGCAGGATGCCGCGCAGCTCGGGCCGGTGCACCGCCTCCAGCAGGCAGGCGTAGCGGGCGAGGCTCCGGCTGCGTCCGGTGCTCAACCACCTGTCGAGCACCTCGGCGACGCCGACGGCGAGCGCGTCGAGGTCGCCGCCGTCGAGCCGGGGGGCGGGCGTCGGGGGTGGCGGACCGGTCGGCAGGTCGTACGCCGCCAGGTCGGCCCGGTCCCGCTCGGCGAGCCGTCCCACCACCGCCTCGATCAGCGCCTGACGGGTCCGCAGGTACGCGGAGGTGGTGCCCGGCGGCACGCCGGCGCGGCCGTCGACCGCCCGGTGGGTCAGGGCTCGCATGCCGCCGTCCGCGATCAGTTCGATGGCGGCGTCGGTCAGCGTCGCGATGCGGTTCGCCCGCGCCGTCATGGCAGTTCCCCTTCCCTGGGTCCGCAGGTAGTATCACCCTTCTACAGGTGTAGAAGGAGGTCGACATGGACTCGCACGCGGTGGTGGTGGGCGGCGGCATCGGCGGGTTGTGCGCGGCGCTCGCCCTGCACCGGCACGGCTGGCGGGTCACCGTGCTGGAGCGCGCCCCGGAGCTGCGCGAGGTCGGCGCCGGCCTGAGCCTGATGGCCAACGCCGTGCGCGGGGTGGACGCCCTCGGCCTCGGCCCGGCCCTGCGCCGGGGTGGACACGGTGAGGCGCCCGGTGGAATCCGCAACCGGCACGGGCGGTGGCTGTCCCGGGTGGACGCCTCGGAGATGATCAGGCAGCTGGGCACCACGGCGCTCGGCGTGCACCGCGCCACGCTGCACCGCACCCTGCGCGAGGCCCTGCCCGCCTCGTCCCTGCACACCAACGCCACGGTCCAGCACGTCGAGTCCGGCCCGGACCGTGCCGAAGTGCGCTACCAGGGCCCGGACGGCGCGCACACCCTCAGGGCCGATCTGGTGGTCGGCGCCGACGGCCTGCGCAGCCGGGTCCGCGCCCAGCTCTGGCCGCAACACCCCGGCCCGGTGTACGCCGGATCGACGACGTGGCGGGCGGCCATCGCGTTTCCCGATCCGATCCCGGCCGCCATCACCTGGGGGCCGGGAGCCGAGTTCGGCATGGTACCGATCGGCGATGGCCAGCTCTACTGGTACGGCGCGCTGAACGCCCCTCCCGGCGGCCACGCCCCCGACGAACTGGCGGCCGTGCGGGAGCGCTTCGGCGACTGGCACGACCCCATCCCGGCACTTCTCGCGGCAACCCCACCCGATGTCGTGCTGCGCAACGACATTTATCACCTGGCCGAGCCGCTGCCCTCGTACGTGCGGGGCCGGGTGGCGCTGCTCGGCGACGCCGCCCATCCGATGACACCCAACCTCGGGCAGGGCGCCGGGCAGGCGATCGAGGACGCGGTGGTGCTCGGCGCGGTCTGCGCCGAGGGCGCCGAGGGAGTGCCCGCCGCCCTGGCCGCGTACGACGAGCAGCGTCGACCACGCAGTCAGTCCGTTGCCCGTGCCTCCTACGTCGCTGGACGGTTCGGACAGCAGCTGCACAACCCGGTTGCCTTCGCGATGCGGACCATCGCGTTGCGGCTCACCCCGGGCCGGGTGGCCCTGCGCAGCATGGCCCGCTACGCCGACTGGCGGCCGCCGGCGGGCTGAGCACGCCAGGGACAATTCTCTTCCGACCAGCCCATGGCCGACGAGGAACCGTCGTGGCCCCAAAGCTCCAGAATAGTCATTCGGCTCGTCGTCGGAGCTAATCAAAGGCGACAGTGCGCCGGTACAATCGGCGACTGCGTTGTGACCGATCGCTGACTGCTGATGGTGAAAGCGATCACACACACTGAGCCCATGAACAGGAGAGTCAACCGCGGTAGGGCACTCCGCGTCGCGGTGTGCCTCCTGCTTCTCGCCGTACTGAGCGGCTGCATGCAACTCAACATGGGGTTGACCATCAACGCCGACGACACGGTCGACGGCCAGCTCCTGCTGACCGCCCAGAAGTCCGTGCTGAGCGGACGTAACAAGAACCTCCCGGTGGCCTTCGCGGAGCTGCGGCAGAACGTCCCCGCCCTACCGGCCGGCGAAGAGACCCTCTACCAGGACGACACTTTTTACGGCTCCCAGATCAGTTACCGCAAGGCGCCGCTGGCCGGTTTCGACACCGAGAGCGTGAAACTGGTCAGGGACGGCGACCTGTACCGCTTCACCCTGCCGCTCGATCCGAAGAAATATGGCGGGAAAGTTGCCGAGCAGAATCCGCAAAACCAACAGGCGTTCCTCAAACTCATGTCGTTCGAGATCTCGGTGACATTTCCGGGCCGGGTGATCGACAGCAATGGCACCGTCAACGGCCGTTCGGTCAGTTGGAAGGTCGATCCCAACCAGGAGAAGCCGACCGAGCTGCGGGCCGTGGCGGAGGCGCCACCTCGACCGTCCACCTCGCCGGCCGCCGCCGGTGAGGAAGACGACGGCGGCTTCCCCTGGCTGCTGGCCGTCGGCGGTCTCCTCCTCCTGCTGCTGCTCGCCGCGGTGGGCGTACTCCTGGTGCGCCGCCGTCACCCCGCGGCGCCGGCCGCGCCCGGTCCGACCCCGCCGCCGGGCCCGCCGGCCGG
>NZ_JBEXHP010000090.1:0-23997 GCF_040607895.1 Micromonospora sp. NPDC005220 | reverse complement strand
GGCCGGTGGGTCCGGGCGGGCCGGTCGGTCCGGGCGGGCCCGTCGGCCCGGCGCAGATCGGTGCGGTGATGACGTTGGTGTCGAGGGTGACGGCGGCGGTGCGCGCCAGCGCGCGGCCCTGGAGGGTCGCGCCCGTGGCCATCGTGATCGCGGCCTGAGCCATGATGGTGCCCACGAAGGTGGTGCCCGTGCCGATCGTCGCCGAGCTGCCGATCTTCCAAAACACGTTGCAGGCCGAGGCCCCGTTGACCAGGACGACGCTGCTGTTCGACGCCGTCGTCAGCGAGGAGTCGACCTGGAAGATGAACACGGCCGCCGGGTCGCCCTGGCCGTTGAGCGTCAACGTTCCCGTCAGTTGGGCGGCTCCGATCCGGTAGACCCCGGCGTTGAGCGTGTTGCCGCCGAGCTCCGCCGGCAGGTTGGTGAACGGCGTCCGGCCGGCGGCATCGTTGAAGGCGATGGTCAGGTCGCTCTGCGCCTGCAGAGCGACCGCGTCGCCGAGGTGGACTGCGCCGCCGATGGTTGCCGTCCCGAACCCGGACGCGGTGTTTCCCGGGAACCGCCCGAGACTCTGGGCCAGGAAGCTGGGGCCGGTGTTGGTGGGCTCCGCCCCGGCCAGGACGGAGAAGTCGGCCGCCGTCCCCAGGTTGACCGGTGCTTCCTGGGCGTTGGCGGCGGTCGAGCTGAAGAGCAGCAGGCTGGCTGCCACTGTGGCGGCTGCGCCAGCCGCGAGCGCCGGCAGGACCACCCGCCGTCGTAGCCGGTGTATGAGTTTAGCTGTCACAAGAACACCCTCCGTGGGTACTACTCGCAGGAGATAAGCGCGCTGACCACCACATCACGCCGGGTGTTCAAAAAGGGGCAAATCGGGACAATTGCCGAAGTGTATCTGTCTGAACTGGACTGAACTTCGCGTTCTTGTTCGCCGGTGCCCGCGAAAGCGGGCGTGTGCGAGCGCCCAGGCAGCCGAGCAGATCTCGCCTATCGCCGGACCGCCGGGGCCGGCTTGATCGCACGGCCGAGGACGCAGGGGGAGGAGGGGCTGTTGCTGGTGGCCGGGAAGCGGAACCGGCGCACCTCCGGCACCTGGAAGCCGGCCGCTCCGATGGCGGCGACGGTGTCCCGGCTGGTGTGGCAGCCGGCGAAGAGCTTCGGCCACAGTGTGGCGTCGACGATTCGTTGGGCGCGGTACAGACCGGTCGCTTCCTCGGCCGCCACGTGTTCGAAGAACCGCACCTGGCCTCCGGGCCGCAGTACCCGGCTGACCTCGGCCAACGCGCTCGCCTGATCGGGCACGGTGCACAACACCAACGCGATCACGGCCGCGTCGAACTCGCCGTCCCCGGCGGGTAGCGCCTGGGCCAGACCGTCGACGACAGTGACCGGAACCGGCGCGTCCGACGCGGCGCGCTCGGCGGCGGCCCGGAGACGCCGCTCCGGTTCGACCGCGAGGACCTGGGTCACCGACGGCGGATAGTGGGAGAACATCCGCCCGTTACCCGCACCGATCTCGATCACCCGGCCGGACAGGCCGGCGACCAGGTCCCGTCGGAACGCCGCCGTGCCGGCGCGGTCCATGGCCACGCTGAGTCGCTCGTACACCCGGGCGAACACGGGGTGGGACACCGTGGCCACGTCGACCTCCTGATCTCCGTAGAACTGTTCTCGGGCGATTGTCCTGCATCCGCGCACGCTTTCCGTCTCACTGATGGGCAGCACGATTCAACCCAGTGCAGGCAGGACGTGGTACGACCACGAAGATCGTCGTCGATGTGTCGAACTCGCCCTCGTTCGAGGACGCCGCCGTGCTGGAGTTCTTCGAGACGTCCACCCGGACGCTCCTCGCCGCCGTGTCGGACGCCGGGGTGAACCACTACGTGGCGCTCTCCATCGTGGGGTGCGACCGGATCCCGGACCGCGGGTACATGCGCGCGAAGGTCGCCGGCGCTGGAGCAGCACCACGCCCAGGGCGGCCAACAGCGCCGTCTGGGCCACGAACAGCCCGGCTACCGTCGGCTCGTAACCCGGAAGCCCGTGTGCCGCCGGCCACGGCTGGGAGCTGCTCAGCCGGGCGCCCTCAATCGCAGCGGCCCGCTCGCCGCAGGCCGAGGGCGGCCCGATCCGGCTGGCGTGGGCTCAGTGCGCCCGGGTGGGGGTCAGGTCGGCCCGCGCCTGCCCGGTGTCCGGGTCGACGGGGAACGAGACGTGCTGGTGGACCATCTCCCAGCCCCGCCCGGCCCGCTGAAACACCCGGGTGCCCCGGGACCAGCTCACCGCCGTGCTGCCGTCCGGCTGCTGCGCGGTCATCCGGTTGAGCCCCCACGCCACGGCCAGGTCGTCGCGGACGACGACCGCCAGCTCCGGAACTGTCCAGGTGACGGTGCCGCTGCCGGCGTCGAGGCCGTTGGCGCAGACCTCACGAACCTCATCGCGGCCCACGTACTCCAACGGCAGCTCGTGTTCGTACGAGACGACGGTCTCGGCCACCGGTTCCATGATCCCGTCGAGGTCCTTGGCCTCGGTCGCCTCGTACCAGCGTTGGTGCAGCGCGCGCACCTCGCGCTCGGACGTCTCGCGGTCGTCAGTGCCACCGTCGTCGGCGAACGAGTGGTGTTCGTGTGCCACGACCCACGAGCCGTACTCCTTGCGCAGGCCGAGGGTCAGCCGCAGCCGGAGGTCGGGGCGGGTGGCGAGATCGTCGGGGGTGCCGCAGCGCAGCAGCGCGTTGGCGTAGGCGACCGTGTCGCCCGCGGTGATGTCGAGGCTGGTCAGTTCGAAGACGGCACCCGACGCCTGCCAGCGGAAGAATTCGGGCCAGGTCCCCGCGTACGCCTCTATGCCCCGGACCCCGTCGTGTGGTGGCGGGACGTCGTACATCACGATGTCCGCGGCGTGCTGGGCGAGGACGCCGGGCAGGTCACCGGCGTGCACCGCCCGCGTCCAGTCTTCGATCAGCGCGCGGATCTGGGTCTCGTCGTCGGCCATGGTGCTCCCTCGTCGGTCGGGGTTGCTCTCACCTCTACAACCCGTGCGGACCGACGAACTCATCGCGGCGTGCCGACCGAGTTTCCCCGTCCCGGTCGGATCCCTGGTCCAGCTGCGTCGGCAGGCCGCAGATGCGCAGGGTGTCCGGGGTCAGGAAGGACACCACCTCGGCGATCCGGGCGCCGCGTAGCGCGACGACGTCCAGCGCCGCCGCCGTGAAGACCGACGCCTCCGGACTCCAGAGGTACGTCCCGAAGGCCAGTTGCCCGTTCGCGTACGTGGGGACGAACCGCCACCGGACCGACAGGGGGCCGTCCAGCAGGAACTGCCGGATCGCCCGGTGACCCTCGTACCACTGCGGCAGCGGTGGCATCGAGTACCGGGCGTCGTCGGTGAGCATCGCCAGGATGGCGTCGACGTCCCCGCGCTCCCACGCGGTCACGTACCGCCGGGCCAGCTCGCGTACCTTCTCCGCGCCGAGGCCGCTCAGCTGCACCTGCTGGCTGTCGGCCGGGAGCAGCGCCGCCAGGACCCGGCGGGCCCGTTGCAGGGCGCTGTTGACCGCCGGGGTGGACGTGCCCAGCAGCTCGGCGACCTGGGCGGCGGGATAGCCGAGCACGTCGCGCAGCAGCAGCACGGCCCGCTGCCGGCCGGGCAGGTGTTGCAGCGACGCGACGAACGCCAACTCCAGGTGCTCACTGTCGACCAGTCGTTGGGCCGGGTCCCGCTGGTCGGCGGTCGTCGCCCGCTGGTCCGGGTACGGCCCGAGCCAGGCCGTCTCGGCCACTGGGGCAGCCCCCGGTGTCAGGTCGGTCGGCAGTTCCCGGCGGCGGCCGCGACGCTCGATCATGGTGAGGCACCGGTTCGTGGCGATCGTGTAGAGCCAGGCGCGTTCGGCGCCGCGATCCTCGTACCGGTGTCGGCTCTGCCAGGCCCGGGTGAAGGTCTCCTGCACGGCGTCCTCGGCGTCGTGGAACGAGCCGAGCATCCGGTAGCAGTGCGCCGTCAGCTCGGCGCGGTGTTCATCGATCAGCCGAGCGATCGTCACGATGGTGGAGCCTACATTCAGCGCGGTCGACGCCTGGTCGTCGCCGACCCGGCCGGGGTGTCGACCCCACTGCGGTCGGGAGGATTGATCCGGTCGTGGCGGGATAGGTGCCGCCATGGTCGCTGCCGGTCGGCGCGGAGCGCACGCGGGCCCGTCGACCGTCGTCCGGCTCTGGGACCGCTCGCTGCTGCACGTGTCGCAGCCGGTCTTCGCGCCGATCTCCGCCGTCTCGACCCTCGCCGCGTCCGTCGGCCAGCGGTTGCGTCGCACCATCGAGCTGATCATCGGTGTCACCGTTGGGGGAGGGTGGCGCTGCTGGGCACCGCCGTGTTGCTGCCGCTGAACCCGCTGCGGGTGCTCAATCGGGCCGCGCGGCCGGCGCGAGAGCAGGCGGTGCGGGCGGTCCGGACGGCCGGGGACGCCTATCGGGACGGCGTCGGCTTTTCCGGTGCGGTCGTGGTGGCGCAGGTCCGGACGACGGTCAGCGACCTTCTGCTCGCCTCCGGCCTGACTCAGGAGAACGCGAATCACCTGGTCCGGAGGGTTTTCGGCGACCGGTGAGAGCCAGCTGATCCCGCAGCGGAGCCAGATTGCGGCACCTTGCTGAGCCAAGAAGGTTGCATGCTGAGCCAAAATGGTGCCATGATGGTGCCATGGAGCTGAGGTCGTACGTCGAGAACCTGCGTAACGAGTTCGCCGTGGCTGCGGAGGGCGTGGACCCGGAGGCCCGGGCGTTGGCCGAGCGGCTCTTCGCGCAGCTGGAGGCGGCCACCCGTCTCACCCTGCTCGAAGCGCTCTCCGACGCGGCCGACGAGATCACCCGTGACCTGGCGCCGGGTTCGGTGCACGTTCGGTTGCGCGGGCGCGAGCCCGACTTCGTGGTGACGCCGGCCAGCCCGCCGGTCGAGGTGGCGAGCGAGGCCAGCGGCCCGCCACCGCTGTCGGTGCCGGTGTCCGCGCCCGACGGTGAAGAGGGCGGCACCTCGCGGATCAACCTCCGGCTCCCCGACCACCTGAAGGCCAGCGTCGAGGACGCCGCTGGGCGCGCCGGGCTGTCGGTCAACGCCTGGCTCGTGCGCGCCGTCGCCGGTGCCATCGGGGCGCGGGACACGGAACGTCGTCCACCACGCCGGGTGGAGCCGACCTCCGGCCAGCACTTCACCGGCTGGGCCCGCTAACTTCCCGTACCCCTTCCGCCACGCCGCTGACCAGCGGCGCCCTCCACCGACCACATTCCGGGAGACCACCATGCCTGTTTTCGAGACGCCAGAACCGATTTCCGTCCAGATCGAGCTGCCGATCGGTGATGCCTGGATCGCCGCGAGCGACCGCACCGACACGGTGGTGACGGTGCGGCCCCGCGACCCGTCGAGCAAGGCCGACGTGGGCGCCGCCGATCAGACCACCGTCGAGTTCGCCGCCGGCCGACTGGTGATCCGGGTGCCGAAGAGTTGGCGCCGCTACGGCTTCGGCCCCGGGCCGTCCGTCGACGTCCTGATCGAGCTGCCGGCCGGTTCGCGGGTGCACGCCGAGGCGTCGTGGGCGGCGTTCCGCTGCGAGGGTCGGCTCGGCGAGTGTCGGATCAAGACCGGCAGCGGCATCCGGCTCGACGAGACCGGGCCGTTGGAGATCGACAGCAGCCACGGCGAGGTCGCGGTCGAGCGCGTCCTCGGTCCGGCCCGGGTGAAGGCCTCGTCCGGCAAGGTGCGCATCGGCGAGGTCGAGGGCACCGCCGAGATCAAGAATTCGTCCGGCGACTGCTGGATCGGCCGCAGCGGCGGCGACGTCCGGATCAACACGGCCTACGGCGACATCACAGTGGACGCGTCGACCGCCTCGGTGACGGCGCGTACCGCCTACGGCAACCTCCGGCTGGGTGAGGTGGCACGCGGCGCGATCGACGTGCAGACCTCCTACGGCGCGATCGAGGTGGGCATCCGTCGCGGGACCGCCGCCTGGCTCGACGTCAGTTCCAAGCACGGCCGCGTGCACAACGCGCTGGAGTCGACCGACAGCCCGGCGCAAACCGACGAGACGGTCGAGGTCCGGGCGAACACCTCCTACGGCGACATCATGATCCGCCGCGCCTGACCCACCACCACGCCGACCACAGATGAGGAGACCATGACCAGCTCGACGAGACCCGCGATCGTCGCCACCGACCTGCGCAAGTCCTACCGCGACAAGGTCGTACTGGACGGCATCGACCTCATGATCACCGAGGGCACGATCTTCGCGCTGCTCGGTCCCAACGGCGCCGGCAAGACCACCACCGTGCAGATCCTCTCCACCCTGATCAACGCCGACGGCGGTAGCGCCCGGATCTTCGGCCACGACCTGAGCCGAGAGCCCGACGCGGTACGCGCGCTGATCGGCGTCACCGGCCAGTTCTCCGCCGTCGACAACCTGCTCACCGGGCGGGAGAACCTGACCCTGATGGCCGACCTGTGCCACCTGGACCGGGCCGCCGGTCGACGACGGATCACCGACCTGCTCGACCAGTTCGACCTGACCGAGGCGGCGGGCAAGCCGGTGTCGACGTACTCCGGTGGCATGCGTCGACGGCTCGACCTCGCCATGACCCTGGTCGGCGAGCCCCGCGTCATCTTCCTCGACGAGCCGACCACCGGCCTCGACCCGCGCAGCCGCCGGGCCATGTGGCACATCATCCGGGCACTCGCCGCCGAGGGTGTCACCATCCTGCTCACCACGCAGTACCTGGAGGAGGCCGACCAGCTCGCCGACCGGGTGGCGTTCCTCGACCATGGCCGACTGATCGCCGAGGGCACACCGCGCGAGCTCAAGCGACTCATTCCGGGCGGCCACGTCGTGTTGCAGTTCGCCGACCAGGAAGGGCTCGACGCGGCGGCCCGGACGTTCGAGGCTGCCACCCGGGACGACGGAGCGCTCACCCTCCAACTGCCGAGTGACGGCGGAGTCGGATCGTTGCGAACCCTGCTCGACCAGCTCGACCGCGCCTCGATCAGCGTGGCGGGGCTTTCCGTGCACACCCCCGACCTCGACGACGTCTTCCTCACCCTCACCGGTCAGCCCGACCCGAAAGCCAGCCGACCCGACCACGAAAGGGCTCCCGCGCGATGAGCACCATCTCCCTCGCCGTCCGCGACTCGAGCACCATGCTGCGGCGCAACCTGCTGCACATGCGGCGGTACCCGTCGATGACGTTCCTGCTCATCGGCATCCCGATCATCATCCTGCTGCTCTTCGTCTACGTGTTCGGTGGCACGCTCGGCGCCGGCCTCGGCCCGTCCGGCGACCGCTCCCAGTACGCCAACTACGTCACCCCCGGCATCCTGCTCATCACGGTGGTCAGCGCCGCGCAGGGCACCGCCATCTCGGTCGCGATGGACATGACCGAGGGGATCATCGCCCGGTTCCGGACGATGTCGATCTTCCGACCGTCGGTCCTGACCGGTCACGTACTGGGCAGCCTGATCCAGACCATGCTCAGCCTCGCGGCCGTCACCGTCGTGGCGCTGCTGGTCGGGTTCCGACCCACGGCAAACCCGGTCGAGTGGCTCGCCGCGGTCGGGGTCCTGGCGATGATCACCTTTGCGCTCACCTGGCTCTCCGTCGCCCTCGGTCTGGTCAGTGACAGCGTCGAGACGGCCAGCAACCTGCCCATGCCGCTGATCCTCCTGCCGTTCCTCGGCAGCGGGTTCGTCCCCACCGACTCCATGCCGACCGCGGTGCGGTGGTTCGCGGACTACCAGCCCTTCACGCCGGTCATGGAGACCCTTCGCGGCCTGCTCCTGGGCACCGGGATCGGCGCCAACGGGATCATCGCGGTCGGCTGGTGCGCCGTCGTCACCGTGGCCTGCTTTCTCTGGGCCAAGACCCTGTACAACCGCAACCGGGCGGCCTGATCCGACCGGCGCCCGGTCTGACCACCGCAACCCCGGCCTCAAGATCCGCGCAACATCAGCGATGTTGCTGTCTCCCGCGCGTCGGAGGCAGCAGCATCGGTGAAGTTGCGCGGATCTTCCTCGCCGGTCCCGGGGTGCGGCGGCAAGATCGCGCTCGATCCTGGTTGTAGTTCCCTCGGGGCGTCGCAGAGGCCACTACATCCTGGTTCGAGCACGATCTTGGCGCGGGGCGCGGGGCGCGGGGCGCGGGGCGCGGGGCGCGGGGCGCGGGGCGTTCGGACCACAGAGCCGGCGGCTCGGCCCAGCGGGGTCGGACCGCCGGCTCGTGGCGTCGCGTGGATCGTGGTTTCCGGCGTGTTTCGGGGGGCCGGCCGACCCGGACGGCGCGGGCACCTCAAGACGTTGAATGTTATCGATAACACAGCCGCCGCGCCCGGCTGCGAGCCGCCCGGATCGACCCTGCGGAGCGCTCACCTATGAGCCCGCATGGTCATCAATGGCGGCGGCGCGGATCTGAGCGCGAGGGCGCGGCGGCTCGGCGATGTTATCGCTGCCATCATCGCCGAAACATTGGTGGTCGCTATCGGACGGTCGTCCCACAGTGTCCGGCGCGGGGGACCCGACGCCCTCCTGTCGACGGCTCGTCGATGGGCATCCGATCCGGGCGGAGGGTCCGTTTCGTCGGCTGCCCGCCTCGGTTCTAGCCGGAATCGCGCCTTTTGCACCGGTCCGCTATCTACCCTCCCGAGTCGGTCCGCCTTCGGCGTTCCGTTACGGAGCTGTTGCGGGTAGATGTCTTGACGAGCCTGGATGTGAGCGTTAACACTATCCCCGTTAACGGTGGAGGTGAACATGAACCGTGTGGACGGAGCTGACGACCGCTATGTCGTCGGTGTCGATTACGGCACCCTGTCCGGGCGAGCTCTGGTGGTCCGTGTCGGCGATGGTGCCGAGTTGGGGACCGCGGTGCACGAGTACGGCGACGGCGTGATCAGTACGGCGCTTCCGGGAGGTCGAGCGCTACCCCCGGACTGGGCCCTGCAGAACCCGCAGGACTACCGCGACGTGCTGCGGTACGCCGTCCCGGCGGCGCTGTCCGCCGCGGGGGTGGACCCGGCGGCGGTGGTCGGCATCGGTATCGACTTCACCGCCTGCACCGTGCTGCCGACGCTCGCCGACGGCACCCCGCTGTGCGAGACGCCCGAGCTGCGCGACCGACCGCACGCCTGGGTCAAGCTGTGGAAGCACCACGCCGCGCAGCCGCACGCCGACCGGATCAACGCGCTGGCGCACGAGCGGGCCGAGCCGTGGATCGGCCGGTACGGCGGCAAGATCTCCGCCGAGTGGCAGTACGCCAAGGGCCTGCAGATCCTGGAGGAGGACCCGGAGATCTACGACCGGGCCGAGCGCTTCATCGAGGCGGCCGACTGGATCGTCTGGCAGCTCTGCGGCGTCGAGACGCGCAATGTCTGCACGGCCGGGTACAAGGGCATCCTGCAGGACGGCCACTACCCCTCCGAGGGCTTCCTGACCGCGCTCAACCCCGACTTCGGCGACTTTGTGGCCAAGCTGGACGGCCCGCTGCTGCCCCTCGGCGCCCGGGCCGGCGCGCTCACCGCCCAGGCCGCCGCATGGACCGGCCTGCCGGAGGGGATCGCGGTGGCCGTCGGCAACGTCGACGCGCACGTCACCGCGGCGTCCGCCCAGGCGGTGCAGCCCGGTCGACTCGTCGCCATCATGGGCACCTCGACCTGCCACGTCGTCAACGGCTCGGAGGTCGCCGAGGTGGCCGGCATGTGCGGTGTCGTGGACGGCGGCATCAGCCCCGGCGCGTGGGGTTACGAGGCCGGGCAGAGCGGGGTGGGTGACATCTTCGGCTGGTTCGTCGAGCACGCAGCCCCGGCCGGCATCGACTCGCATGAACGCCTCACCGAGCTGGCCGCGAGCCAGCCCGTCGGGGCGCACGGCCTGATCGCCCTGGACTGGTGGAACGGCAACCGTTCCCTGCTGGTCAACCACGACCTCAGCGGGATGATCGTCGGAATGACCCTGGCCACCCGCCCGCAGGACATCTACCGGGCTCTGCTGGAGTCCACCGCGTACGGCACCCGGATGATCATTGAGGCGTTCGTCGAGGCCGGGGTCCCGGTGAACGACCTGGTGATCGCCGGTGGCCTGACCAACAACGCGCTGCTGATGCAGATCTACGCGGACGTCACCAGGCGTCCGCTGAACATCATCGCCTCGGCGCAGGGCCCGGCGCTCGGGTCGGCGATCCACGCCGCCGTCGCCGCCGGGGCGTACCCCTCGATCCACGAGGCGTCGCAGGCGATGGGTCGGGTGCACGAGGCCGTCTACCGCCCGGATCCCGAGCGGGCACGCGCCTACGACGCCCTCTACGCCGAGTACCGGACGCTGCACGACCACTTCGGTCGCGGCGGCAACGACGTCATGCTCCGCCTGCGGGCGATCCGCAACGCGGCGGTCGAGACCGCCGCGGCCACGCACGAGGCCCCGCTGGAGGTGGTGGCGTGAACGCCGAGGTGACCCGACAGATCAGCGAGCTGCGCGAGACCGTCGCCCGCCTGCACGCCGAGCTGACCCGGTACAACCTGGTCGCCTGGACGTCCGGCAACGTCTCCGCGCGGGTTCCCGGCCAGGACCTGATGGTGATCAAGCCGAGTGGGGTGAGCTACGACGACCTCACCGCGGCCACGATGGTGGTGTGCGACCTCGACGGTGTTCTCGTCGAGGGCGACTTCGCCCCGTCCAGCGACACCGCCGCGCACGCCTACGTCTACCGGGCGATGCCCGAGGTCGGCGGGGTCGTGCACACGCACAGCTCGTACGCCACCGCGTGGGCCGCGTGTGGGGAGTCGATCCCCTGCCACCTCACCGCGCAGGCCGACGAGTTCGGCGGGGAGATCCCGATCGGCCCGTTCGCGTTGATCGGCGGTGACGACATCGGCAAGGGCATCGTCGCCACTCTCGCCGGGCACCGCTCGCCCGCGGTGCTGATGCGTAACCACGGCGTGTTCACCATCGGCCGCGACGCCCGCGCGGCGGTGAAGGCGGCGGTCATGTGTGAGGACGTGGCCCGTACCGCGCACCTGGCCCACACCCTCGGGCAACCGGTCCCGATGGCGCAGGCCGACATCGACTCCCTCTACGACCGCTACCAGAACGTCTACGGCCAACAACCAGTCGCACCGGCGGGTTCCTGACCCCTTCCCCGGTCATCGGGACCCGCCGGTCTGCACCACGACGCACCAGCACGCACCACCCGCGTACGCCGCACCTTCGCACCTCGGCGGTTCGCGCGGTTACCCACCACATCCAGCCAAGGAGATCCGATGGGAAAGATGCGAACGCAGTCCGTCCGGTGGCGCGCTGCCGCGGTCCTCGCCAGCGTGCTGCTGGTCGGCGGCGTGGCGGCCTGCGGCAACAGCGACACCGGTGGCGGCGGGTCCAAGGACGACGGCAAGATCACGATGGGCTTCTCCCAGGTCGGTGCGGAGAGCGGGTGGCGTACCGCGAACACCACCTCGATCAAGGATGCCGCCACCGCGGCCGGGATCGAGCTGAAGTTCGACGACGCTCAGCAGAAGCAGGAAAACCAGATCAAGGCGATCCGCAACTACATCCAGCAGAAGGTCGACGTGATCGCCTTCTCGCCGGTGGTGGAGTCCGGCTGGGACACCGTGCTCAAGGAGGCCAAGGACGCCGGCATCCCGGTCATCCTGACCGACCGCTCGGTGGATTCGGCCGACAAGTCGCTGTACAAGACCTTCCTCGGCTCGGACTTCGTCAAGGAGGGCCGGCTCGCCGGTGAGTGGCTGGTCGAGCAGAAGAAGACCGCCTCGGGTCCGGTGAACATCGTCGAGCTCCAGGGCACCACCGGCGCGGCGCCGGCGAACGACCGCAAGAAGGGCTTCGCCGAGGCGATCGCCGCCAACCCGAACCTGAAGATCATCGCCTCCCAGACGGGCGACTTCACCCGGGCCGGCGGCAAGCAGGTCATGGAGCAGTTCCTCAGGGCCAACAAGCAGATCGATGTGCTGTTCGCGCACAACGACGACATGGGCCTGGGCGCGCTCGAGGCGATCACCGCCGCCGGCAAGGTGCCCGGCAAGGACATCACCATCATCACCGTCGACGCGGTCAAGGACGGCATGCAGGCTCTCGCCGACGGGAAGTTCAACTTCATCGCGGAGTGCAGCCCGCTGCTCGGCCCGCAGCTGATGGACCTGGCCAAGAAGGTCCACGCGGGCGAGGAGGTGCCTGCTCGGATCGAGACCGAGGAGACCACCTTCACGACCGAGCAGGCCAAGGAAGCTCTGCCGAACCGCAAGTACTGATCGACGACGGGGTCGCCGCGCTCGCGTGGCGGCCCCGCCGCGTCGCTCTCCTACCCGAAACGGACCGGGCTTGGCCCGCGACCACCCCCGTACCACGCCCGCCCGAGCGACCCCCAGGGACGCCCGGGCGGGCGCAGCGGGAGGTAGCGGCCCTTCCGTGTCGACAACCCAGAAGAGGTCTGATGGGATGACGGATAGCCGTCCGGTCCTGACGATGACCGGGATCAGCAAGTCCTTCCCCGGGGTGCGCGCACTCCATGACGTCAATTTCCGGCTCTTTCCCGGCGAGGTGCACGCCCTGATGGGCGAGAACGGCGCCGGCAAGTCGACCCTCATCAAGGTGCTGACCGGCGTCTACGACACCGACGCCGGCGCGATCACCCTCGACGGCGAGCCCGTGTCGTTCACCGGGCCGATGCAGGCGACCGCCGCCGGCGTGAGCACCGTTTTCCAAGAGGTCAACCTCTGCACCAATCTCTCGGTGGCGGAGAACATCTTCATCGGCCGCGAGCCGCGCATCTTCGGGGCCGTCCGCTGGGGGGAGGTTCGCCGCCGGGCCCGAGCCCTGCTGGCCCGCCTCGACCTCGACCTCGACGTCAGCGCGCCGCTCGGCTCGTACTCCCTGGCGATCCAGCAGATGGTCGCCATCGCCCGCGCGACCGACATCCAGGCCCGGGTGCTGATCCTGGACGAGCCGACGTCCAGTCTCGACGCCGGGGAGGTGGCCCAGCTGTTCCGCATCATGCGGCAGCTGCGCGACGAGGGCATCGCCATCCTGTTCGTGACCCATTTCCTCGACCAGGTCTACGAGATCGCCGACCGGATCACCGTGCTTCGTAACGGTGGGCTCGTCGGCGAGTACCTCACCACCGAGCTGCCCCAGCTCTCCCTGGTGGAGAAGATGATCGGCAAGGAGCTCGACGTCCTGGAGGGCATCGAGGAGCACTCCCGACGGGACCTGGCGGCGCTGGAGGAGGGCACCCCCCTGGTGGCGGTGTCGAACTTCGGCCGGGCGGGCGCGGTCGAGCCGTTCAGCCTCACCATCCACGCCGGCGAGGTGGTGGGCCTGGCCGGCCTGCTGGGCTCGGGGCGTACCGAGGTCGCACGGTTGTTGTTCGGTGCCGACCGGAGCGACGGCGGTCAGGTCGCGGTCGACGGCAGGGCGAGCAGCCTGCGCACCCCCGCCCAGGCCATCGACCAGGGCGTCGGCTTCTGTTCGGAGAACCGTCGCGCGGAGGGCATCGTCGCCGACCTGTCGGTTCGCGAGAACATGATCCTCGCCATGCAGGCGGCGCGCGGGTGGCTGCGGCCCATTCCGCGTCGTCGTCAGGACGAGCTGGTCGACAAGTACGTCAAGGCTCTCAACATCCGGCCGGCGGACCCGGAGGTGCCGGTCCGCAACCTCTCCGGTGGCAATCAGCAGAAGGTGCTCCTGGCCCGGTGGTTGATCACCGAGCCGCGACTGTTGATCCTCGATGAGCCGACCCGGGGCATCGACATCGGTGCGAAGACCGAGATCCAGAAGCTCGTGGCGCAGCTGTCCGACGGTGGCATGGCGGTGCTGTTCATCTCCGCCGAACTGGAGGAGGTGCTGCGCCTGAGCCACAAGGTCGCCGTGATGCGGGATCGTCAGCTGGTCGCGCAGCTCGCCAACGACGACAGCCTCGACGCCGACCGCATCATGCAGACCATCGCCAGCGGATCCCACCGGGAGGAGGCAGACCGATGAGCGACACCATGAGCCGCTACCGGACGATGACCGGTCACCGGTTGTTCTGGCCCGCCGCCGTGCTGTTCGTCATGCTCGCCGCGAACACGATCTACCGGCCCGGGTTCCTGTCCATCGAGGTCAAGGACGGGCACCTGTACGGCACGCCGATCGACATCCTGCGGCTGAGCGCACCGCTGATCCTCGTCGCGTTGGGCATGACCCTGGTCATCTCGACCGGCGGGATCGACCTGTCGGTCGGCTCGCTCTGCGCGATCAGCGGCGCGATCGCCTGCATGTACATCAGCAAGCAGCCCGACCAGAACAGCCTCTCCGTGGTGCTGACCGCCCTCGCGATGGCGTTTGGGCTCTCGCTGGCGCTCGGCGCCTGGAACGGGGTGCTGGTGGCCGTGATCGGCATCCAACCGATCATCGCCACGCTGATCCTGATGGTGGCCGGCCGGGGCCTCGCCCAGCTGATCACCGAGGGGCAGATCATCACCATCAACTCCGAGCCGTACCGGGCGATCGGGTTGGGCCACGTGCTGACCCTGCCGTTGGCCATCTTCATCGCGCTCGCCGCGGCCCTGCTCGTCGCCGCGTTCACCCGCCGCACCGCGCTCGGCATGATCATCGAATCGGTCGGCGGCAACGCCGTGGCCAGCCGGCTCGCCGGCATCCGGTCCGGCCGGGTCATCTTCCTGGCGTACGTGATCAGCGCCGCCTGCGCGGCGATCGCCGGTTTCATGATGACGGCCAACGTCTCCAGCGCCGACGGCAACGCGGCCGGCCTCTGGGTGGAGCTGGACGCCATCCTCGCCGTCGTCATCGGTGGCACGTCCCTCGCGGGCGGTCGGTTCTTCCTCAGCGGCACGATCCTCGGCGCGCTGATCATCCAGACCCTGACCACCACGGTGTACGCCATGGACATCTCGCCGCAGACCTCGCTGCTGTTCAAAGCGGTCGTCGTCATCGCCGTCTGCCTCATCCAGGCACCGGCCTTCCGGGCCCGGTTCCGCCGCCGTAGGCGCAACGCGCCGCCGCCCGCCACCATCGTCGACAAGCCGAAGGAGCAGGTGCCGGCATGACCACTGGAACGCTTACCGCCGGTCGTACCCGGTTCCGGCTGCCGAGAAAGCAGATACCGGTCCTGGCGACGCTCGCCCTGCTGCTGGTGATGTACGGCATCGGCGTCTCGCAGTACACCGCGTTCTCCAACGTCCAGGTCATCTTCAACGTCTTCATCGACAACGGCTTCCTGCTCGTCGTCGCGGTGGGCATGACCTTCGTGATCCTCACCGGCGGCATCGACCTGTCGGTCGGCTCGGTCGTCGCCATGACGGCGATGGTGTCGGCGGCCCTGCTGAAGGACGGCATGCCGGCGGCGCTGGTGCTGGTCATCGCCCTGCTCATCGGCCCGATGCTCGGCCTGTTGATGGGCTGCGTCATCCACTTCTTCGAGATCCAGCCGTTCATCGTCACGCTCGCCGGGATGTTCTTCGCCCGGGGCATGTGCACGTTCATCTCCGGCGCGTCGATCCCGATCACCGACGGGTTCTGGACCTCGATGTCGCAGGAGCGGATCGGGGATCCCCGGGGTAACTTCGTGTCGATCAGCGTGCTGATCGCCTTCGTGGTGGTCGTCATCGCCGCGTACACGCTGGCCTACACCCGACTGGGGCGCAACGTGTACGCCGTCGGCGGCAACCCGCAGTCGGCGCTGCTGATGGGCCTGCCGGTGGGACGGACCCGGATCGCCGTCTACACGATCAGCGGTCTGTGCTCGGCCATCGGCGGGATCCTGTTGTCCTTCTACACCCTCTCCGGCGCGCCGCTGATCGCCGTGGGGATGGAGTTGGACGTCATCGCCGCCGTCGTCATCGGTGGCACGGTGCTCACCGGCGGCGCGGGTTACGTCTTCGGCACGGTGCTCGGCGTGCTGGTCCTCGGCGTGATCCAGACCCTCATAACCTTCGATGGGAGCCTCAACTCCTGGTGGACCAAGATCGTGATTGGCGGCCTGCTCTTCGCGTTCATCCTCCTGCAGCGCCTCATCGGAATCCGTTACAAGTGACCGCCCCTCTCGCGGAAGGCAACACCATGGCACCACACACCGCACCCGAGATCTGGTTCCTCACCGGCAGCCAAGGCATGTACGGCGAGGAGACGCTCCGCCAGGTGGCCGAGCAGTCCCGTCAGATCGCGGCCGCGCTCGACGACTCGCCGCAGATTCCCGCCCGCGTGGTCTGGAAGCCCGTCCTGACCAACAGCGGCGAGATCCTGCAGGTCTGCCGGGACGCCGCCGCCCAGGGCGCCGTCGGGGTCATCGCCTGGATGCACACGTTCTCGCCGGCCAAGATGTGGATCTCCGGGCTGGACGCGTTGCAGACACCGCTGCTGCACCTGCACACCCAGGCCAACGTTCTGCTGCCGTGGAACGACATCGACATGGACTTCATGAACCTGAACCAGGCCGCCCACGGCGACCGCGAGTTCGGGTACATCCAGACGCGTCTCGGTGTGGCCCGTAAGACGGTGGCCGGGCACGTCAGCGACCCGCGGGTGACCACTCGAATCGGGGCGTGGGCGCGCGCCGCGCTGGGCTGGTCGGCGATGCGGTCGCTACGCCTGGCCCGCTTCGGTGACAACATGCGCGACGTCGCGGTGACCGAGGGCGACAAGGTCGAGGCCGAGCTGCGGTTCGGCGTCTCGGTCAACACCTACGGCGTCAACGACCTGGTCGAGGTGGTCGGCGAGGTCACCGACGCGCAGGTGGACGACCTGGTCAAGGAGTACCAGGACACCTACCGCATCGTCGGCGCGCTGCTGCCCGGCGGCGAGCAGCACGACTCGCTGCGGTACGCCGCGCGGGTGGAGCTGGGCATGCGCGCCTTCCTGGACGCGGGCGGGTTCCGGGCCTTCACCACGAACTTCGAGGACCTCGGGGGGCTGCGTCAGCTGCCGGGCATCGCCGTGCAGCGGCTGATGGCGGACGGCTACGGCTTCGGCGGTGAGGGCGACTGGAAGACCTCGGTCCTGGTCCGCACCCTCAAGGCGATGTCGGTGGGGGTGAGCGGCGGCACGTCGTTCATGGAGGACTACACCTACGACCTCACGCCCGGCAACGAGTTGGTGCTCGGCGCCCACATGCTCGAGGTCTGCCCGACCATCGCCTCCGACGTGCCCAACGTGGAGATCCATCCGCTGAGCATCGGTGGCCGGGAGGACCCGGTGCGGCTGGTGTTCGACGCCGCACCCGGCCCGGCCGTGGTGCTCGGGCTGGCCGACATGGGGGAGCGGTTCCGGCTGGTGGCCAACGAGATCGACGTGGTGGCCCCGCCGCAGCCGCTGCGCCGGTTGCCGGTCGCCCGAGCCGTCTGGCGTCCGCGCCCCGACCTGCCGGTCTCGGCCGAAGCGTGGATCACCGCGGGCGCCCCGCACCACACCGTGCTGTCGCAGGCGGTGGGTGTGGAGGAGCTGCACGACCTGGCCGAGATGAGCCGCACCGAGCTGGTCGTCATCGACGCCGCCACCGAGCCCCGCCGCTTCGCCGACGAGCTGCGCTGGAACCAGGCCTACTACCGGCTGGCCCGCGGCTTCTGATTCGCGCGGCTCGACCGCGTCCGGCAGTGATCGACTCGGGCCGGCAGGCCCGAGTCGATCACGCCGTAGGTGATGATCCACTCGGCTTCCTTGAAAGCGCGGTATCCGACCGGTGCGGAAGGCCCGACTTCAAGGAAGCCGAGTGGACCATGTTGTCCTGCCTTGATCAGCGGGGCGTAGGACGGCGCTGATCCGGCGACCGCGCGGCCCCGTCCTGAACTGGTGATCGGTGGCAGCTGAGCCACCGCGCGGCCCCGTCCTGAACTGGTGATCGGTGGCAGCTGAGCCATCCGACACGCCGAGCACCGCCCTGCTGAGCTGCCACCGATCGGGCATCCGCCGGCCGCGCCGCACGGACGAGGCGCGCGCCCTTCGGCGGCGACCTCCTCCGCCCTGCCTCGCGCCCCACCTTGCGGCCTCGGCGTGCCCTGCCTCGCGCCCCACCTTGCGGCCTCGGCGTGCCCTGCCTCGCGCCCCACCTTGCGGCCTCGTCGTGCCCTGCCTTGCGGCTTCTTGCGCCCTGCCTTGCGGCCTCCTTGCGCTCTGCCTCGCGTCCTTCGGCGTCTAGGGCGTCCGCTCGACCGCGGACTCATGTTTCGTCTTGACTACGGTCTTGTTATCGATAACAGTAAGCATCAATAGAGTTCGATCCCTGTGCGACATCGGCTCTGATCTGCTCCTCTCCGTCGAGGGTCGAAAGATCTGCGGGACTTGGCGGAGGGTGCTGTTAGCGATCACATCGATGGTCTGGCCGCCGCGCCGACCACCGATGCGGCTGCCGGCTGAGAAGGTCCGGCGCCTCAGGCCAGCGAAGGAGGATCATGATTTCCATTGGACAGGTTCCGCGGGGAGCACCACGCCGGCGCGGGAGATTGGCGCTGGTCGGCGCGGCCCTGATGGCGGTGGTGATCGGCGCAGCCCTCGCCGCCGTCGCCCCGTCGCCGGCCTCGGCGGCGACGGTCGACACCAGCGCCTGGTACGTGTTGATCAACCGCAACAGCGGCAAGGCCCTGGACGTCTACAACCTGGCGACCAACGACGGCGCGCGGATCACCCAGTGGACCCGCAACAACGGCAACCAGCAGCAGTGGCAGTTCGTGGACTCGGGTGGTGGCTACTACCGGGTGAAGTCGCGGCTGTCGAACAAGGTGCTGGACGTCTCGGGCTTCTCCACCGCCAACGGCGCCAGCATCGTGCAGTGGACCGACAACAACAGCACCAACCAGCAGTTCCGGTTGGCCGACTCGGACAGCGGCTACGTCCGGCTGATCAACCGCAACAGCAACAAGGTGATGGAGGTGCAGGGCGCCTCGACCGCCGACGGCGGCAACATCGTGCAGTACGACGACTGGAATGGCACCAACCAACAGTGGCAACTCGTCCGCGTCGACGGCGGGGGCAACCCCACGACGCCGCCGCCCACCACGCCGCCCCCGTCGAGCGGCACGTACTCGAACCCGGTGGTCTGGCAGGACTTCGCCGACGTCGACATCATCCGGGTGGACAACGCCTACTACATGTCGGCGTCCACCATGCACTACTCGCCGGGCGCCCCGGTCCTGCGCTCGTACGACCTGGTCAACTGGGAGTTCGCCGGTCACTCCGTGCCCCGACTCGAATTCGGCTCGAAGTACGACATGAGCGGCGGTAACGCGTACGTCGACGGGATCTGGGCGTCGACGCTGAACTACCGGCCGAGCAACCGGACGTACTACTGGGCCGGGTGCATCGACTTCGCGCAGACCCACATCTACACCGCGTCCGCCGTCGACGGCACCTGGACCAAGCACACCACCATCCCCAACTGCTACTACGACGCCGGGATGCTGATCGACGACAACGACACCATGTACGTGGCGTACGGCAACGGCACCATCAGCGTGGCGCAGCTGTCCGCGGACGGAAAGTCCCAGGTCCGGGCCCAGCAGGTCTACCAGACGCCGTCGAGCATCGGCACGCTGGAGGGTGCCCGCTTCTACAAGCGCAACGGCGCCTACTACATCTGGCTCACCCGGCCGGCCAACGGCCAGTACGTGCTGAAGTCGACAAACGGCCCGTTCGGTCCGTACGAGCAGCGTCAGGTGCTGCTCAACCTGCCCGGCCCGATCTCCGGCGGCGGCGTGCCGCACCAGGGCGGGCTGGTGCAGACCCAGAACGGCGACTGGTACTACATGTCCTTCGTCGACGCGTACCCCGGTGGTCGGATGCCGGCGATGGCCCCGATCACCTGGACCAGCGACGGCTGGCCCGTGTTGCAGACGGTCAACGGCGCCTGGGGCAGCTCGTACCCGAAGCCGAACCTGCCCGCGCCGCCCCGGGCGGTCAAGCCGCTCACCGGCACCGACACGTTCGCCGGCACCACGCTCGGCCCGCAGTGGGAGTGGAACCACAACCCGGACAACAACAGGTGGTCGGTCAACAACGGGCTGAACCTGCAGACCGCCACCGTCACCGGCGACCTGTACGCCGCGCGCAACACCCTGACCCACCGCATCCAGGGCCCCACCTCGACCGCGACCATCGAGTTGGACTACTCCACCATGCGCGACGGTGATCGCACCGGCCTGGCGGTGCTGCGCAACTCGTCGGCCTGGATCGGGGTCCGACGGGACAACGGCTCCACCCGGCTGGTCATGCAGAACGGCCTGACGATGGACGGCAACTGGAACACCACCAGCACCGGCAGCGAGGTGGCCAGCACCGCCGTCTCCGGTGGCCGGATCTGGTTGCGGGCCAACGCCGACATCAGACCCGGCTCCGGCCGGCAGGCCCGTTTCTCGTACAGCACCGACGGGGTCAACTTCACCTCGTTCGGCAACGCCCTGACGCTGGCGAACAACTGGCAGTTCTTCATGGGCTACCGATTCGCCATTTTCAACCACGCGACACAGGCGCTCGGTGGCGCGGTCACCGTGCGGCGGTTCGACCTGACCACCCCGTGAGACCGGTCACACGACGACCGGTCTGACCGGTGGCGCTGGCAACGCATGCCTGGCGGCGTGTCGAGTCGGCGCCAGCGCGTCGGGTCCTCGCCGGCCTGCCCCACACTCTGTCCAGGAGCGAGGGCAGGCCGGGGTACCCCTGCCCCGCACCGGTTGGCTGCGTGCTCCGGGTGGGCACCGCGTTGTACGGCTTCGGCGTCCCGCACAGTCCCGTGCAGCCGTGCCGTGTTCAAAGCAGTTGCTGGCGTAGACTGTCGGCGATCCAGCGCTGGTCACCTGGGATTCAGCACCGGCGTGGTGACTGAGCGAGGGGGATCGGGCCGGGCCGCTCCAGTCGACGTCGACGGGCTGCGGGCCGGAGATGTAGCGGGGGGAGTGAAATGGCCGTCCACGGTCCCGCGATGACGGACGTTGCTCGTCTCGCCGGTGTCTCCCATCAGACGGTGTCGCGGGTGCTCAACGGGCATCCCAACGTCCGTGAGCAGACCCGGCTTCGGGTGCGGGCGGCGATCGCCGAACTCGGCTACCGCCCCAACGGCGCGGCACGCGCCCTGGTGACCGGTCGATCACAGGTCATCGGTGTGGTCGCGCAGAACACCACGCTCTACGGTCCGGCGTCACTGCTGGCCGCGTTGGAGCAGACCGCCGCCGAAGAGGGCTTCGCGGTCAGCGTCGGCAGCGTGCGGAACCTCGACCACCGTTCCATCTCGGCAGCCGTCGAGCGGCACCTGTCGCACCGGGTCGCCGGCATCGTGGTCATCGCCCCGGTCGAGTCGGCCGGTGAGGCGTTGGAGCGCCTGCCCAAGGATGTCCCGCTGGTCACCGTCGACGGTGACCCGAGCCGGCCGGTGCCGCTGGTGACTGTCGACCAGGTGGCGGGCGCCCGGGCGGCGACGCAACACCTGCTCGATGCCGGGCACCGCACCGTCTGGCACGTCTCCGGGCCGACCGACTGGTTCGACAGCGTCGGTCGGATAGACGGTTGGCGGCAGGCGCTGCTGGCCGCCGGGCTGGATCCGCCGCCGCCGATGCCGGGGGACTGGTCCGCGGCGTCGGGTTACCGGTGCGGGCAGATGTTGGCGCGGATGCCTGAGGTCACCGCCGTCTTCACCGCCAACGACCATCTCGCCCTGGGCGTGCTGCGGGCGCTGCACGAGTTCGGCCGACGGGTGCCGGACGAGATCAGCGTGGTCGGCTTCGACGACGTGCCGGAGGCGGCGTACTTCATTCCGCCGCTGACCACCGTTCGACCGGACTTCGACGCGGTGGCGCGGGCGAGCCTGCAGATGCTGCTGTCCCAGATCGAGTCGGGCACCGGTGGGGCGCTGCGGCAGACCGTCGCTCCGGCTCTGGTCGCCCGCGAGAGTGTCGCCCCACCTCGTCGCTGACGGCCGGGCCGGCAGAAATCGCCCCCGCGCGGGGGAGTGGTCCCGCCGCTCCCGGCTGAGCGGTGCACGGCGTGTACGGCGTGTACGGCCACGCGCCAGCCCGCGTCAATTCCCGGCTTCCCCGTCGATAAGACGTGACTCGATGGGTCGCAGCGTGTGACCTATCGATGCCAGGCGATACGGCCAAGGCAAGGTATTGAACCTCATGAAATGTCGCCGTAACATGATGAGCGTCTCTGTTAACGCTAACAAAAATTGGCGTACAACTATTGGCGCACCGACCAGAGGTCGTCGTCACGGGCGGGCGCCACCGACAAGGAGGCTCGATGAACCGCATCACCCGAGGTCGCCGCTGGGGGAGCGTACTGGCGGCCGGAGTACTGCTCGCCGGCGCCCTGGTGGGCCTTCGCGCCCCGACGGCGCAGGCGCTGGACAACGGCGTGGCGCGCACACCCCCCATGGGTTGGAATTCGTGGAACTCGTTCGGCTGCAACATCAACGAGGCGCTGATCCGGCAGACGGCGGATGCGATCGTCAGCAGCGGTATGCGCGACCTGGGCTACGAGTACGTCGTGGTCGACGACTGCTGGTTCAACCCCAACCGGGACAGCTCCGGCAACATCCAGGGCGACCCCAGCCGGTTCCCCAGCGGAATGAAGGCGCTCGGCGACTACCTGCACGCCCGGGGCCTGAAGTTCGGCCTCTACCAGGTGCCGGTCGACAAGACCTGCGCGCAGTACTTCGGCTCCTACCCCGGCGCGACCGGCAGCCGGGGTCACGAGGCGCAGGACGCGCGCCAGTTCGCCGCCTGGGGTGTCGACTACCTCAAGTACGACTGGTGCTCGCCGGAGGGCAGCATCAACGACCAGGTGACCACCTTCGCCAAGATGCGTGACGCGCTGGCCGCCACCGGTCGACCGATCGTCTACAGCATCAACCCCAACAGCATCCACGCCAAGACCGGCCCGCAGCGCAACTGGGGCGACGTGGCCAACATGTGGCGAACCACCGAGGACATCACCAACGCGTGGGACACCGGCCAGAGCAACGGCTACCCGATGGGCATCCAGAACATCATCAACGTGACAGTTCCGCTGGCGTCCTACGCGAGGCCGGGTGGGTTCAACGACCCGGACATGATGGAGGTCGGTCGCGGCGGCATGAACGACACGGAGATGCGTAGCCACTTCGCGATGTGGGCGATCATGGCGTCTCCGCTGATCGCCGGCAACGACGTGCGGAACATGAACGCCGCGACGCAGACCATCCTCAAGAACGCCAACCTGATCGCGATCAACCAGGACTCGCTCGGGTTGCAGGGGACGCAGGTGTCGTTCGACGGCACGCGTCGGGTGCTGGCCAAGCGGCTCGCCAACGGTGACGTCGCCGTCGCCCTCTTCAACCAGGGCGGCTCGACGACGACGATCTCGACCACGGCCGCGGCCATCGGCAAGTCCGGCTCGTCGTTCACGCTGGTGGACGCATGGACCGGTGGCACCAGCTCCAGCAGCGGGACGATCAGCGCCAGCGTCCCGGCGCACGGCACGGTGGTCTACCGGGTCAGCGGTGGCGGAACGACTCCTCCGACGACGCCGCCGCCGACCACGTCGAGCGCGTACGCCAGCGCCGCCTCCGGCCGCTGCCTCGACGTGCCGAGCAGCAACACGGCCAACGGCACCCAGCCGGTCATCTGGGACTGCAACGGCGCTGCCAACCAGCGCTGGACCCGGACCGGTCAGACCCTGCAGGCCCTCGGCAAGTGCCTGGACGCGCCGCTGAACGCCGCGGCCGGCGCCAAGGTGCAGATCTGGGACTGCAACGGCGGGTCCAACCAGCAATGGACGATCAACGCCAACGGCACGATCAGCGGCACGCAGTCGGGGCTCTGCCTGGACGTCAACAACAACGGCACGGCCAACGGCACCACGGTGATCCTCTGGACCTGTACCGGGGCGGCCAACCAGCGGTGGTCGCAGCGGTAGCCGATCAGGTCCGCCGACCGCCGAGGTCGCGGCGACCCACCTGATCCGACGGTAGTGCTGGTGCCCGCGGGGGGCCGCCCGCCGGCGCCGGGCCCC
>NZ_JBEXHP010000089.1:0-24093 GCF_040607895.1 Micromonospora sp. NPDC005220 | reverse complement strand
GAGCATCCCCTATACGCTGGCAGTAGCAATTATCCGTCTCCAGGTCAGCGAGTCGAGACTCCCGATGGCCTGGGGAAAGTTGTGTCCCGGCATCCAAGCGCCTTCTGGCGGGCCGCGGCCCTCCGCCCCCCGACGTCGACGCCGCCCCCCGACGTGCCCGACCCGGTGCTCTGGATCGAGGTCGGCACCACCGTCACCCCGCACCTGGACGCCGATCAGCCGCCGCTTCCCGCCAACCGGCATGCCCGCCTGCTGACGACCGTCGGCGCGCTGTGGCAGCTGGGTCTCACCGACGCCTGGGACCCCGTGCACGACACCGGCCGCCGCCGGCTGCCCGCCCCCACCTACCCCTTCGCGGCCACCCGGCACTACCTGGACGCACCCGGAGCCGACCCGACCACAGAGAGGCGACACTGATGCGCGACGTACAAGACCGGACCTGGGTGCCCGAGTTCGAAGAGCTGTGGATGGAGGTGCTCGGCGTCGACACCGTCGACGACGACGACGACTTCTTCGACCTCGGCGGCCACTCGCTCAGCGCGCTGCGCCTGAGCACCCTGATCCGCCAGGAACTCAACCTCGCGGTCATGTTCGGCCACGTGCTGGAAAACCCCCGCCTCGCCGACCTGCGCAAGGTCGCGAGCGAGGTGCCGCTGGAGCGTCCGGCGGCGGAGACCGCCTGATGGTCGCCCCCGACCTCGCCGCCTGGGCGCCGCTCGCCGCGCGGGTGCTCGGCGGCACCCCCGAACAGGTGAGCGCGGCGGCCGCCACCGAGTCCTTCGTCGCCCTGGGCGGCACCTCGCTCCAGGCCATCGCCCTGGTCTCGCTGGGCCAGCGCGAGCTGCGGGCGGACGTGGACAGCGCCCGCCTGCTGTCGGCGCTGCCGCTGGCCCAGGCCCTCGCCGGCGCCGTGGACTTCGTCGACACCGCGCCACCCGTCGTCGCGCGGCAACCCACCGAGCGGGAGTTGCTGCCGGGTCAGCGGTCCATGCTGGCCGCGCACCTGCTGGACCAGGACGCGCCGTACCACCTGATGTTCACCGTGGAGGCGGACGGGCCCCTCGACCCGGCCCGGGTCCGGTGGGCGCTGCGCGAGCTGACCACCCGGCACGAGGCGCTGCGGACACGCTTCGTCCGCGACCCCCGCCAGGCCCGGATCGTGCTGCCCGCGCCCTACGAGCCGCGCCTACTGCACCAGTCGCTGCCCGACGACGACGCGGTACGCGCCGTGCACGACCTGTACGGCCCGGCCGCCGCGCGTCTGCTGCGCCCCTTCGCGCAGCCGCCGGTGGTGTTCGTGCTGACCCGAACCGGCCGGCGCGACCTGCTCACCATGCTGGTGCACCACACGGTCAGCGACGGCTGGAGCGTCGGATTGTTCGCGCGGGAGTTCGCCGAGTTCTACGCCGGGGACGGCCCGGCCGAGGCGGCCCCGTCGCCGGACTGGGTCGGCACCCGGCTCGCCGCGCAGGAGTCGTCCGGCGCGCTGGAGGCCGCTCTGACCCGGGTCACCGCGCGGCTGGACGGGGCACCGTGGACGGTGACGCTCCCCACCGACCTGCCGCCGGTCGCCGAGGCCGACGGGCGGGGCGCCCGGCTGCGCTTCCACCTGGACGAGACGGCGGCGGAGGCGACGACCGGGTTGGCCCGGGAGTGCGGGGTGACCGTCACGTCGGTGGCCCTGGCGGCCTGGGCGTTGACAGTGTCCCGCCGCGCCGGTCTGGACGACCTGGTGCTCGGGGTGCCGGCGGCGGGCCGGTTCGAGGCGGGCATGGACCGCCTGGTGGGCCTCTGCACCCGGGTCGTCCCGGTCCGCTGCGCGGCGACCGACGACAGCACCGTCCGGGAGTTCGTTCGCGGGATCGCCGACGCCCTGGCCGCGGCGGTCGCCGACGCGGACGTGCCGTTCGAGACTGTCGTCTCCGCGCTGGGCGCCGGCACCGACCCGGGACGGAACCCGCTGGCCCAGCTCGGCTTCGCCGCGCACCACGAGCTGGTGCCCGACGAGCTGGTGGTGGGCGACCGTACCTGGCGGGTGCACGAGGGCCACTGCGCCGGATCGGTGTTCGACGCCCTGCTCTACCTCCAGTCGTGGTCGGATCGTCCCCGGTTCGCGCTGGAGTACGCGACAGCCCTGCTGACCGCCGCCGACGCCGGGGAACTGGTCGAGTCGTTCCAGGCGGCGGTGCGGGAGCTGGCCGCCGACCCGGACGCGACGGTGCGGGACGTCACCACGCTCTCGGCGGGTCAGCGCGCCCGGTTGCGCGAGCTGGGCGCGGGCGGGACGTACGACACCGCCGACGACGTGTGGCACCGGTTCGCGGCGTACGCGGAGTCGGCGGGCGAGCGGTCCGCGCTCGTCGACGCGCACACCAGGCTGACGCTCACCTACCGGGACCTGCACGACGCCGCGGTCGAGCAGTCCCGTCTCCTGCACGACCACGGGGTGCGTGCCGGCGACGCGGTTCTCCTGGAGGTGCCCCGCTCGGCCGCCGAGGCGGTAGCGGTGCTGGGCGTGCTGCGACTCGGCGCGCACTACGTGGCCGTGGACCAGCACGCCACCGCCGAGTGGCGTACCCATCTGGCGGCAACCGTCGCGGCGCGGGCCCGCCTCGGTGTGGGCGAGCCCTGGCCGGGAGTCGTCGACTGCCCGCTCGTCGATCCGCGGACGCCCGTCGGGGCAGACCCGGTCGAGGCGGCGCCGAGCAACCCGGCGCGCACCGCGTACGTCTCCTTCACGTCCGGTTCGACGGGCGTGCCCAAGGGCGTCGTCGTGCCGCACCGGGCGGTGCTGCGACTGGCCGACGACCCGGGGATGTTCGCCGAGCGGCCGGGTATGCGGATGCTGCGGCTGTCCCCGCTGGCGTTCGACGCGTCCACCCTGGAGCTGCTGGTGCCCCTGGCCACCGGCGACACGGTGGTGGTCTTCCCGCCGGAGGACCCGACGCCACGCGGGCTGGCCGACGTCCTGAGCACCGCCGGGGTCACCCACGCCTGGCTCACCTCGGGCGTGTTCCACCTGGTCGCCGACCACCGTCCGGACGCGTTCGCCGGGTTGCGGCAGCTGTTCACCGGCGGGGGAGTGGTGTCACCGCCGCACGTGCGCCAGGTGTTGCGGGCCTGCCGGGGCCTGCGCCTGACCAACGGGTACGGCCCCACCGAGAACACCACCTTCACCACCACGTACTCCGTCGAGCACGCCGACTCGACGCCCGACCCGCTGCCGATCGGTGCTCCGGTGCACGGCACCGACCTGTCCGTCGTCGACGCGTCGGGTCGCCTCGTCCCACCGGGGGCCGTCGGCGAACTGCTGGCCGGCGGCACCGGTCTGGCCGACGGGTACCTGGGCGACCCGACCAGGACGGACGCCTCCTTCGTGCGCCGCGACGGGGTACGCCGTTACCGCACCGGGGACCTGGTGCGCTGGGGCACCGACGGCCAACTGCGCTTCCTGGGCCGCAACGACCGCCAGGTGAAGATCGCCGGACACCGGGTGGAGCCGGTCGACGTCGAGCGCCGGTTGCGGGCGCAGCCGGGCGTCCGCGACGCCGTGGTCTTCCCCACCGGTGACCCGGCGACCGGCGTACGCCTCTGCGCGGCGCTCAAGCCCGACCCGGACGGCCTCGACGTGGCCGCCGTGCGCCGCGCGGTGGAGCCCGACCTGGCCCCGTACGCCCGGCCGCAGCAGTGGGTGACGGTGACCGAGTTCCCGCTGGACCGCAACGGCAAGGTCGATCTGCGGGCGTTGGGCGCGCTGGCCCAACCGACAGCGCCGCCGGAGACCTCGGCCGCGCCGGCCCGGGTTCCCGCCCAGCGCTCGGCGTCGCTGGCCGAGTTCGAGGAGCTGGTGACGGGCGCCTGGGTGGAGGCGCTGGGCACCGACGACTTCGACGTCGACGAGGCGTTCTTCGACGTCGGCGGTGAGTCGCTGCGCCTGGCGATCGTGCGCCGGCTGCTCCAGGAGCGGCTGGCCGGCCAGACCATCCCGCTCACCGACCTCTACCGCTTCCCGACCGTCCAGACGCTGGCCCAGCATCTGCACGCGCAGACCGAGAGAGCAGGCGCACCCTCATGAACGACGACATCGCGATCGTCGGCCTGGCCGGTCGGTTCCCCGGCGCCGCCGACGTCTGGGAGTACTGGTCGAACCTGGTCGCCGGGAAGAGCACTGTCAGTGCGCTGACCCGGGGCGAGCTGCTGGCCGCCGGGGTGCCCGCCGACCGGCTCGACGACCCGGCGTACGTGCCGGCGCGCGGCGTCCTGGCCGACCCGGACCTGTTCGACGCGGCCTTCTTCGGCATCACTCCGAGGGAGGCGGAGACCATGGACCCGCAGCACCGGCTGCTGATGCAGACGGCGTGGGCCGCGCTGGAGTCGGCGGGGCTCGCCACCGAGCGGCCGTTCGGTCGGGTCGGCGTCTTCGCCGGGGCCGGGTTCAACTACTACGCGCTGCACCACGTATTCGCCCAGCCCGACGTCGTCGAGTCGCAGGGGCTGCTGTCGGTCGTGCTGGGCAACGAGAAGGACCACCTGGCCGCGAAGATCGCGTACCGGCTGGACCTGGGCGGGCCCGCCATCACCGTGCAGACCGCCTGCTCGACGTCGCTGGTGGCGGTGCACCTGGCCTGCCAGAGCCTGCGCGGCGGCGACTCGGACGTGGCGCTCGCCGGTGGCGCCTGCGTGGCCGTGCCGCAGCAGGCCGGGTACCTCTACGAGACGAAGGGCATCATGTCGCCGGACGGCACGTGCCGGCCCTTCGACGCCGCTGCCGACGGCACCGTGCCCGGCAACGGGGTCGCCCTGGTGGTGCTCAAACGCGTCGCGGACGCCCGCCGGGACGGTGACACCGTGTACGCGGTGATCAAGGGGTCGGCGGTGAACAACGACGGTGGGATGAAGGTCGGCTACACCGCGCCGGGCATCGCCGGGCAGGTCGACGTGCTGACCCGCGCGTACGCCTCCGCCGCCGTCGACCCGGCGACCGTGGGCTACCTCGAGGCGCACGGCACCGCCACCGAGGTCGGCGACGCCATCGAGCTGGCCGCGCTGACCGAGGTGTTCCGTCGCGGCGAGCGACAGTGCTCGATCGGCTCGGTCAAGGCCAACGTCGGGCACCTCGACGCCGCCGCCGGTGTCGCCGGTCTGATCAAGGCAGCGCTGGCCCTGCACTTCCGGCAGATCCCGCCGCTCGCCGGCCTGAAGCAGGCCCGGCCCGAGCTGCTGGACGGCTCGACGCCGTTCATGGTGGACACTGTCGCCCGAGCCTGGGAGGCCGCCGACGGCCCGCGCCGGGCGGCGGTCAGCGCCTTCGGCCTGGGTGGTACCAACGCCCACGTGGTGCTCGAGGAGGCCGACGGTCCGGTCCCGTCGGACCCGCCGGGGGCCGACGGTCCCGCCGAGCTGATCGTGCTGTCCGCGCGGACCCCGGAGGCGGTCCGCGAGGCCGCCGAGCAGGTGCACGAGTACGTGCGGCAGCGCCCCGACCTGTCCCTGCGGGACGTCGCGCTGACGGCGCAGACGTACCGCCGGCACTTCCCGCACCGGTTGGCGGTGGCCGCGCGGGACGTCCCGGCGGCGCTCGCCGGGCTGCGCCGGGCGCGGGTGCGCGCGGCGGCCCGCCGACCTCGGGTGGTCTTCCTGTTCCCCGGGCAGGGCGCCGAGTTTCCCGCCATGGCGCGGGGCCTCTACGACCACTACCCGTCGGTGCGGGCCGCCCTCGACCACGGGGCGGAGCTGCTGGCCCCGGTCCTCGGGCTGGACCTGCGGGACGTCCTCGTCGACGACGACCCGCACGGTGTCGTGCACCGCACGGACGTCACCCAGCCGGCCCTGGCCCTGTACGGGGTGGCGCTCGGCCGGCTGCTGCTGTCGTGGGGCGTCCGTCCGGCGGCGATGATCGGCCACTCGGTTGGTGAGTTCCCAGCCGCCGCGCTCGCCGGTGAGCTGGCCGACGACGACATGCTGCGCCTGGTCGCCACCCGGGGCCGGCTCATGCAGGACGCCCCGGAGGGTCACCTGCTGGTCGTGCTGGCCGGGCCGCGCACCGTGGAGGAACACCTCGCGGGCCTGGACGACCTCGACATCGCCGCGCGCAACGCGCCGGACGTTACCGTCGTGGCAGGGCCGCCGGCCCCGCTCGCCGCGTTCCGCGAACGCCTGGACGCGGCTGGGGTGCCCTGTCGGGCGCTGCCCGCGCAGCGCGCCTTCCACACCCGGATGATGGCCGACGCGGCCCGGCTGCTCGGCGTCGAGGCCGACCGGGTGCCCCATCGACCCCGCACCCTCCCGGTCGTCAGCAGCGTCGACGGCACGCTGCTCGACACCGGCCAGGCGCGTGCCGAGGGCTACTGGGCGGCACAGTTGCGCAGCCCGGTGCGCTACCACGACGCCCTGCTGACCGCGCTGGAGCTACCCGACCCCGTGCTCGTCGAGGTCGGTCCCGGCACCGCGCTGACCAGCATGGCACGGCAGACGCCGCAGGGACGGGGGGTGCCCGGGTTCGCCATACAGCCGCGACCGACGCCGCGGGCCGACGCCGCCGACGTCCTCGCCGGGCTCGGTGGACTGTGGACGGCCGGGGTGACGGTGGACTGGGCGGCGGTGCGCGGCGACACCCCGGCGCGGCGGGTGGCGCTGCCGACGTACCCGTTCGCCCGTACCCGGCACTGGCTGGAGGCGACACCGCCACCGCCCCCGGACACCGCCGAACCGTCGCCGCCTCCCGCGGCTACCGGGGAGAGCACGGTGGTGGGCGAGATCGTGGAGCTGTGGGGCCGGTTGCTCGGCTCGCCCGACATCGGGCCGGACACCGACTTCTTCACCGTCGGCGGTGAGTCCCTGCTGTTCATCCGCATGGTCAACCAGGTGCAGCGCCGCTTCGCCGTCCGCATCCCGATGGAGAAACTGTCCGCGCGACCCACGCCGCGCGTCCTGGCCGAGCTGGTGACGGCATGACCGACCACACCGACCTGGCACACGCGGCAGCGGTGGCGGCCGTGCTCGCCCACCGCCTCTCCGGCGCGACGTCGGTAACGGTGCGCGGCCCGCACGGCGACCACACGCTGCGCGTGCACCCGGACACCACACTGACAGAGGTACGCGCGCAGACGCGGACACCGTCACCCGAGCTGTCCCCGGTGGACGTGGTGCTGGTGACACCCGGCCCACCGGGCGGGGCGGCGGGAACGGTGGGCCCGGTGCCGGTCTGGCTCGCCGGCGACCACTGTCATCCGACCCACCTCCAGGAACGACTGGACACCCTGAGCGGATGGCTCACCGCCCATCCCGACCGCCCGGTGCGCGAGGCGGTGCTCGTCGGTCCTCGGGAGCGGGCCACGCTGCTCGGCTTCAACCCCGCGCCGACCCCGGCCCCCCGGACACCCGTGCACGAGGCGATCTGCCGGCAGGCGGAGCGCACCCCGGACGCCGTCGCGCTGCGCGGCGGGGGACACGACCGCAGCTACCGGGACCTGCTCGACGAGGCAGCGGCGCTGGCCGGGCGACTGCGCGCCGAGGGCGTGGGCCCCGGCTCGGTCGTCGCCCTGTGCACCGAGCGGAGCCCGGAGATGGTCGTCGCGGTGCTCGGTGTCCTGCTGGCCGGAGCGGCGTACCTGCCACTGGACCCGTCCCACCCGAGGGCCCGGCTGGACCTGATGCTCACCACCGCCGACGCCGCGCTGGCGCTCGCCGACGAGGAGGGACGGGCCGCGCTCGGCACCGGCGGAACCCCGGCCGTTCCGGTGCGACCACTGGCCGGCGCCGACCTGCCCGCCTTGCCCGTCGACTGGCGTGGCTACCGCGCGCCGGAGGAGGTGGTGGACGGGCTGTCGTACGTCATCTTCACCTCCGGGTCGACCGGGGCGCCGAAGGGTGTGCAGATGACCCATCTGTCGCTGGCCAACCGGCTGGCGTGGATGCAGGAGGAGTACCGCATCGGGCCCGGCGACGTGGTGCTGCAGAAGACGCCGTACACCTTCGACGTGTCGGTGTGGGAGCTGCTCTGGGCCTTCCTGGCCGGCGCGACGCTGGTCACGGCCGAGGCCCAGGCGCACCGCGACCCGCAGGAGATGGCCGCCGTCATCGCGCGCGAGGCGGTGACCACAGTGCACTTCGTGCCGTCGATGCTCGCCCTGTTCGTCGAGGAGCCCGGGGTCGCCGCGTGCGCAGCCCTGCGCCGGGTGATCTGTAGCGGGGAGGCCCTGCCGCCGAAGCTCGTCAACAAGCTCACCGCCACCCTGCCGACGGTGCGGGTGGACAACCTGTACGGCCCCACCGAGGCCGCCATCGACGTCACCGCCTGGCCGTGCCGCCGACCCGAACCGGACCCCACCGTCCCGATTGGCAGGCCGATCACCAACGTCACGGCATACGTGCTGGACGACGACGGTGCGCTGGCCCCGCTGGGCGTACCCGGGGAACTGGTGGTCGGCGGCGACTGCCTGGCCCGGGGGTACGCCGGACGGCCCGACCTGACCGCCGAGCGGTTCGGCACCGTGCACGTCGCCGGGCGTCCCCAGCGGGTGTACCGCACCGGCGACCTGGCCTGGTGGTCACCGCAGGGGTACCTGAACTACGGCGGGCGCATCGACACGCAGGTGAAGATCCGTGGGCAGCGGGTGGAACTCGGCGAGATCGAGTCGGTGCTGAACAATCACCCGCTCGTCGCGAACAGCGTGGTGCTGCTCCGCGACGACCTGGGTGCGGCCCCGACCCTGGTGGCGTACGTGGTGACCGAGCGGCACGCCGACGCGGGCGACGTGAGCGAGGCGGCGCTGCGGGCGTTCCTGGCCGAGCAGCTTCCCGACCACATGGTGCCGCTGCGCCACGTGGTGCTGCCCGAGTTGCCCGCGACCGCCAACGGCAAGGTCGACCGCAGGGCTCTGCCCGCCCCGCCGGCCCGGGTCCGCCGGCCGGTACGGGTCGGGTCACCCTCGGCGTAGGGCGTCGGGAGCGGAGGAGTCCGCAACAGGTCCGAGGGATTTGGCGACGCGCTGCTCCACGGCCTGTGCGACCTGGACCGCGAGGAAGGAGTATCCGCCCAGGTCCGGGAAGTTGTCGGTTGCTGCTGGAGCACCTCACCCACCACCTCCAGGACCACCGCCTTGATCTCCGTCGGCCCCACGCCCATGCTGTCCCCCTCTCCGCCAACAGGTGGCCCGCGTCCAGCCAGTGCTCGTGGTACCGGCTGGTGTCGTGGCGCCACTCGTCGAGCGACAGCGCGGCGATCGTGATGTCGGCGCGACCTGCCACCGCGACGACCGGCACCCGCACCGGTCGGAAAGACAGGTGTTCCCGCACCTCGTACGCGGGGTTCCCGCCAGGTTGTTCAGACCGGTGGCGACTTGGGGATGGTCTGGGCCGAAGGCAGCCTCGCTGATCGCAAGGGCACGCTCCTGCAGCGGCAGTGCCTCCGCCGACTTGCCCAGACCCTGAAATGCATGCGCAAGGTTCCCTAGAGCGATGGCGACGGTCGGGTGGTTCGGGCCTAACACTCCAACGTCACTTGGTTTCGGCGTTGGGCGTGGCGCGGGCATGAAGACGGCCACCGCGTTGATCATCGATGGTTTGTGAGGACAACCGAAGATCGTGCGGTGGCCGCGTGCCACAGCGTAGACCCCGCCGGATGGCGGGTCACCCTGGACGAGGCGGTGACGCGTGTCGCTGACCGGTTCGTGCGGGCCGAGCCCCGTCGAACCGCCGGGCAGTTCGTGGAAGGACTGCTGTCGGGGAACGGTTAGCTCTCGCTGCACACACCCTCGTCCTAACAGGGCATACGTCCGAGGGCTTGCCACCGTTCTGCATGATCATTCCGCGCATGTTCCGGATCTTGCCGCTCCTCGGGAGCGACGTTGCCAATGTCCACCTTGGCGGCTAGGCCAGTGCGGCGGGTCGTGGGGTCTACCTCCAGGCGTATACCGGCTCGGCCGCGTCTGCCACGATGGGCAGCCGTGACCCGATCGCGCAGGCGCCCGAAGCCATTCCGTCCCGCCGGCCTGATCCCGTTCCTGATCGTCGTAGCCCTTGCCGTGGTCACGGGGTACGGCAGCTGGCACGTGTACGACACGGCACGCCCTGGTTCCAGGCCAGCGAAACAGAGCTACATCCGGGTCATCGCCCCGGAGGGCGTGTCCAAGGTCGCGGTGACGTTGTTCGTCATGCCGTCACTCGACAATAGTTTTTTCACTGACGTCTCCTACGCTCTGACCGTCGTCGTCGACTCGGCGCGGGAGCTCGCCGACCGGAGCGTCACCGTCGAGGTCTCGCCGGAGAGTGCGATCGTCTGGGACGGTCGGCTTGCCGATGTGCTGACTGGCTTCAACGGCTTTCAGACCTTGACCTCCGAGCCGATGACGAAGGTCGTGGCCACGGGCAAGGGTCACCGCTACGCGACTCGTCTCTTCGGTGACACGGACTTGCCGGTCTACTTCCAGCGCGGCGAGCGTACGTTCGTCCGGACGCCGCAGCTGCTCACGCCCGAGGTGCGCTTCGACGGGCCTCCGACTGTTCTGACGCTCGACGACTTCGGCAACGTGCTCAAGGCGAACGGCGGTCCGGTCGAGCGGCCCGAACTCGCGTACCGGATCGAGATCCTCGGGGCACCGCCAGAGGACGTCCGGGAGGAGTACGCCAGCCCGCCGAGGGAGAAGCCGCTGGCCCTGTCCTGGACGATGGACCAGGACTCTGCGGCGACGCTGGCACCCAGCGTGACGTACGTCGATGACAACAAGGCGGCCGACATCGAGAACCGGATGTTCGCGGCCGGTGTGGGTGCCGGCGTTAGCGCGTCATTGATTCTGTGGATCGTCGAGTTCGGGCCGTGGCGGGCGCTGGCCGCGTCGGCCGGGCGGGTGCGGTCGCGGCGGCGCTGGCGGCGGGCGGTGGCGCAGGCCCGACGGCCACGGCCACGGCGACGAGGCGGATACGGGTCGCGCGGGCTTTAGTAAAGGCGCCATTGCCGGAGCACGCACTCTTGTCACTGCGATCTACACTCCACCCTCGTGCCGACGAAGACGACGACGCCGGGCAAGTGTCAGGCTTGTGCCCACGACCTAGTCCTCCTGGACGCGGAGGCGCTCTCCTGGTGCCCTGTCTGCCGGTGGAACCTGGACGTGTACGACCCCGCGCTGGCTCCGTGGCGCGGCACTAAGATGATCGGCCGGTGGGGGTTCCGGCGAGGGCTGGAGCTCGACCGGGCGACGCATGAGGACCTGCTGGCCGACCCGGAGGCACGCCCGGCTGGCACGTCGTCGGGTGAGGTCTGGCTGTTGGCGGTCTCCGTGGTGCTGGCCCTGCTGGGGGTGGCCGCGGTGGGCTACCTCGTCTGGCTCGTCGTGGCCAGCGAGCTGCCGCTGGGGGTGCGGCTGGCTCTGGCGATACCCGCTGTGCTCGTTTTGCTGCTGGTGAAGCCGTCGTTCGGGCGGGTGCCCAAGTATGGCGTGATCACCGAGCGTGAAGCCCCGCAGTTGCATCGTCTGGTGCGGGAGGTCGCCGAGGTGGCCGGGACGCCGGTTCCCGATGTGATCTGTGCCGATTTGAGCCTCAACGCCGGTGTCGCCCGGCTGGGCTGGCGCCAGCGGTCGGTGCTCGTCATCGGGATTCCCTTGTGGGTGATGCTGCCGCGGCCGGCTCGAGCTTCGCTTCTGGCCCACGAACTGGGTCATCTCGCCCACGGCGATCCGCTTCGGGTACGCAGGACGGTGCTGGCGAGGACGTTTGGCACCCGCGCGGTGACGGCCACCGGTGGGCGGAACCCCTGGCGGCGGGCCGTTCGCGCTACGGACTCGCTGGCCGAGCAGGGTGGCGGCGCGGTTGTTCTCCTCGGGATGATCGTCCATGGAATCGTCGCTCTGGCCAACGTCGCCGGCGCGACCGCGCAGCTGCTCGTCGACAGCGTGGCGATGCCCGACAGCCGCCGCGCCGAGTACAGGGCCGATCTGGTCGCCCGCCGGGTCGCCGGCAGCGCGCCCTTCCTCCGATCCTCCGAGACGGTCCTGCTCGCCGGCCGGATCTGGCAGGACTTGTGGCATCTGGCGCCGCGCATTGACGGCGAGCAATTGGAGGCGATGGCAAGTGAAGCCCGGCAGCGACTGTCCGTCCACCTGCCGCTGGCCCGTCAGCTCAGCCGGCGAACCACCGACTTGTGGAGTAGCCACCCGGGCGAAGACCAGCGGATGCGGCTGATTGAGGCTTTGCCTGACGTCGACGGAGCCCTCTGTGTCGATGACACCCGCTGGACCGAGCTCGACGCTGAACTCGCGCCTTGGCGCCGTACCGCACACAACGCCCTCCTTGGCACCCGGGACCGGTTCTGAAGATTTGTGCCACCAGGGTGGGCCCGGATGCCCGCTCCGGGCCGGCGCGCGTGAGGTTCGAGGACGAGGTGGGCATCGGCACGGCGACATTGCGACGCTGCGCTTCAGCGAGGACGCTTTCGTCGTGGTGACCTCTTCGGCGGAGCCGGAAAGGTCAACGAAGAGTACGAGCTCCGCCTGGCCCCGGTGCACAGCAGTTGGTACGAGCGCTTGTTCGGCGCCGCCATCGACACTATCAGCGCCCACCGTTCCCGGTGGTCCAACTCCTGTGGCCTGACACGTCCGGCCGGTACCCAGGGGCCCAGAGCGCGAGCACGGTACCTATGACGCGCAGCCGGCGCTATGGCTGCCGATGGACGAGCACCCGCGCTGTGTGTGGACGGAGACGCCCGCAGCATAGGACCGGTGCACGCACATGCCGCGATCCGGCGCGAGCGCGACCACCCCGGCGGTGACGGATTGTAGTCGGCAGGGCGGTCCGTCATGCGACATGGGAAGGTGCTCGACAGACGTCGTCGCCCCTTCTGGAGCGTCGACCTCTGTACGCTCCAGCCGTACCTGCTTGTGCACCTGGACCAGTACGCCGACAGGACTGGTTGGCTGCCGGATGGGGCCTTTTCGGTGGGGCTGCTACTTCGGCTGGCCGGTGGCGGGCACCGGGACGGCCTGGCCGGGCACGCCGCGGGGGAGCAGGGGAGCCGGGCCCAGCAGGTGCTCCGGCGGCACGTGGATGCGCAGGCTGTTGGACAGGTCGACCAGCTCCTTCTGCGTCACATTCATTCCGAGCACCTCGAAGTTGTAGCCCAGTCCCGTGAGCTGCTCCTGCATGTTCCCCACCGGCACATCCCTGGGAAGTACACCGAGGACCTTTGTGTCCTTCGGGGAGACCCGCACCGGCAGGAACTCCTCACCGACCTGGACCACTGTCGCGGTACCGTCCTCATTGGCCGCCAGCCGCTCGATGTCGCGGCGGACCTGCCCGCCCTCCTCGCTCAGCACGACCTCACGCTCGATCCTGTCCAGGGCCGCGTCGACCTCGTCGGCCCTGGTGGGGAACTTCTCGCCGCGCAGCCGGGCCCGGTTGTTGCGGGCGCGCAGCACGTCACGGGCGTACGCGCGCAGCTCGGCGCGCTCAGCCTGGGACAGGGAACTGATGCCGCCGGAGGCGATCTTCAACTCCCGGGCGGCGTGCCTGCCTGCCTTGGCCTCGAAGATGGCGACGATGATCAGCTCACCGTTCCGCCGGTGGGCCAGGATGCCGTCGGTGAGCTGGCGTCCCGACGCGTCGCGGATCATGTGGCCCGGGATGAACTCCAGCGTCTGGGGCGCGGGGATGTGGATGCCCAGGGCACGCGCCCCGGCGGGATCACGCAGCCACGCCGCGATCCGCGCCTCCAGGAACTCCTCCAGCAGCTGCCCCTTCATCAGGTTAATGTTCGGGCCCTTCTCAACGACCCGCATCAGCGCCAGATGGTCCAGCTCGCTGAGCACTGCCGTGCCGCTGACGAGCTTCTTCAGCGAGTCGGCGACGTACGTGGCGATGGACATGCCCCGCGGGCTGCCCCGCTTGACGCCCATCCTCTCCAGCGCGGTGACGGCCCTCGCCGCCAGCGCCGAATCGACCTTCTTTCCCGCCGCGATCAGGGTCCGGGCCTCGGAGATGGCGAGGCGCCCAGTGACGTCCTCGCTGACCTTCTCACCCGCAGCCAGGGCGAGGCTCCACCGTGCGGCGCCGAGCCCGTACAGCCGTTCCATCCGCGCTGCGGTGTAGAGCGCCCGACCGCCCTTGACGAACCGGGAGGCGAACGGCAGCAGCACGCCCGCGGCGATGATGCACCGGTCGACCTCGGTCAGCTCGTAGCCGAAGATGTCGTACCCGAAGGCCGCCTCGAAGATCGCAACCGCGGTGCCGACGACCGGGATGAAGGCGATGCCGAACTCGACGACCTCCAGCACCGCCGGACGGTGTTCGACGGGCAGCGGGAAGGAATTGGTGTCGGTGGGCTGCTGCTGGGCTATCCGCAGCGTGACCAGCAGGTCCTGGCGCTGTGCCAGCATCCGGCTCATGCCCTCGGCCGCGGGCAGGGTGAGAAAGTCGTCGTCGCCCTGGTGCGCCATCACCCACGCGGCCAGGGCCGCCGCAATGGCGTCGAGGGCGTCGGGAACAGAAGGCGTGGGAGGCACCGGAGATCCTGGCACCGCCGACGCCCGGTCGTGTTCCTGTACCAGCAGTACGCGCTTGCGGGTGCGATCGACGACCAGGTGCGTGGGCATGGTGGCGCGTTCGCGCAGCATCCGCATCAGCGCCAGGTATTCGTTGTTCTTGGCGGTGAAGGCCTCCGGGGTCAGCTCACGGCGGCGCAGCGGGGCTGCCGCTTGCCGCCGCGCGGTGACCTTCCACAGCTCCGGGCCGGAGAGACCGCCCTCCTTGCGATGCTCGTATGCGGCAAGGGAGTCAGGCCGCCGAGCGAGATCCTCGGCCATGATGGCGACCCCGCCGCGCAGCACGGCCAGCTCGAAGGCGCTCGCCCTGCCGCCGGTCATGCCGGCCTCGAACTCGACACGAGCCGAGGTCAGCATTCGCCGGTAGGGGCCCAGGTCGATGGCCATCGAGTCAGGCTGGGTAGACGGGGAGTTCGGGGCCTTCCTGCAACCACACCAGCGTGGTCGGCACGGTGAACTCCCACGGGCTGCCCTCGGGCAACGCGCCGGCCAGGTCGTCGGTCTGCGCCCGCACCTCGTCGGCGACCGACTTGTACAGCGGGTCGTCGATGGTGGGCGGCTCGCCGCCGAGCCAGACCCGGTCGGCCAGCCGAGGGCTCCTGCGAGCCAGGAAGTACGCGACCGCCAGGTTGTATGCGGGCGACACCGGGACCACCACCCTGGCCGCGCCTGCCTGCTTGAACTGGGCGAACAACGGGTCGATGTCGGAGCGGTTGCTGGCCTCGGTCCACTTAGTCTTGCGGCCCCAGAAGTACGGATAGAAGAGGTAGGTCATCTGCGGCCAGTCGAAGGCCTGTTCGAAGAACTGGATGACCGGGCCCTCTGCCATCGCCTCGTACACGTCGACCTCGGGCAGCTTCGCCGGGGCGTCCGCCGGGTCCGTCATCGCGTTGTAGTCGCTGAGGTGACTGCCGGTCATCATGGTGACACACAGCTTCTTTAGCTCGGTGCGCTCGATCTCCCGATTGGTGGCCGGGTTGCGGCCCTGGATCACCACGGCCCCCTCCGGCGCGCCGGCCTGGGCCACCTTCTGGTCGTACGCCGTCTTCATGGCCAGGTAGGCTGTGCTGATCTTCTCGAAGGTTTTGTTCTGCCAGTCCTGCAGGTGCGCGTCGTTCCGGTAGCAGTTGATGCCGACGTTGACTGAGTACGCGTTGATGTCGTACCCGATGCAGCTGACCGCCATGGGCCCTGTCGGGTTGTCGAAGGTCTCCGAGGACTGCGCCCACCCCAGGGTGTGCACTCCGCCCTGCTTGACCGCGGTGCTGGCGATGAGTTCGGCGGCGTCGTCACCGATTTGGATCGAGAACCGTGGCCCGCCGACCACGTAGATCAGCGACACGTTGGCGATGTAGTAGATCATGGTGTAGCCGTCCGGCACGACCAGGTCCTTGAGCATCTTCGATACGGTCTTGCCGTTGTCGACGCCACTCTGCTCGAACGACGTCGCCGCGTACGTCCATTCCAGCGGCGGCGTGGTGATTCCCTGGGCGTTGTAGCGGCTGGCGAACGTCTGGTAGTTCGACTCGTCGAGGTCGGCGGCGGTCAGCGGCTGGTTCTTAGCGTTGACGAGCGGTATCGGCGGCTCGGCGCCCACCACGGTCTTCGGCCGCAGCTGCGAGGCGAGCCAATAGGCCGCCGGCTGCGGCACGATGAACTCCAGCATCAGCCGCCGGCCGTAGTTGTAGACCTGTGCCCGGTAGCGCTTGTCCACCCAGCGGTAGACGCCGGTGATGTGCGCGGCGCCCTGGGCGTTGTCGACGCCGTGGGTATTGGTCTCCTCGACCTCGTGGAAGGTCTTGGTGGTGCGCTCGGTCTTCACCTTCTTCTGAATCTTTGTGACGGAGCGGTCGACCACATCGCGGGCGAAGTTCGAGCTGCTTCTGGTCGACTCCTGCTTGGATGTCGCGTAGGCGAAGTCGCCGTGCGCGGTGGTGACGACCGGCCCGAAGGCGGCGGTCACCGTCACTCCGGCCTGCACGCTCATGTCCTCCTTGACGGTCCGGTCCGCCTCCTTCTTCAGCTCGAACCGGTCGGTGGACTGCTGGTCACGCTCGGTCTCGTTCACCTCCTCCGACGACTCGAAGTAAGTGGTCTCGACCCGGTCCAGCATGCGGTGCACCCGCTCGCGGTGCTCGCCCTTGAGCACGTTCTCTATGTGTGCAACTTCTCCCGGGGCGTACCCGAGCAGGGTCTGCTTGACCACCTTCAGGTCGCCGACGCCCAGTGGCCGGATCCGGCCGCTGACATCCACGTCGGGGCTGGTGCCCGGGTCGGGGTCGGCATCGAAGATCGGCGAGAGGTCCAGGCCCGGCGCGATGGTGCCCACGTCGTGCAGATCGAGCGTGCCCGACAGCGCCCGGAACTCGCGCCGCAGCGCCGGGTCGTCACGCAGAGCGTCCACCCTCCGCAGCAGCGTGGTCAGGTGCGTTTGAGCGGTCGCGGTCGCCGTCGGAACCGCGGTGGCCTCCCCGATCCGTAGACGGGCCGCGACGCTCCGCGCTTCCTCGGGCAGGTTGCCATCGAATATCCGGGCCATGCTCGCCACGCGTCCCAGCGTGATCCGGTTGCGGAACACGTCGCCGTGCTGGGTTGGCTCCTCCGACAGCACCCGCTCGCGGATCGGCGCGGCGTTCGCCCGTACGGCGTCCAGCAGTGTGCGGGTCGCCGCGACCTCCCGCAGAAGCGCGCGGACCGGCTCGTCGGACACCTCGGCGTGCCCTGCCACCGAGGCGGAGCCGCGCCAGCGTGTGGTCTCGGGCGCCTCGACGACCGCGAGCTCCGCGGGCACAACCGGGGTGGCGCCCAGCGCGGTCACCGCGTCGGCGGCGGTGGTTGCCGCGTCGGCGCGCCACAGTGCGGCGAAGTGCAGTGCCCGCAGCGCGGCCGTCGGCGTCTCCAGGTCGGGTCCGGCCGCCGGGCCCTGACGATACGCCCGGTACAGCGCGTCCCAAGCCGTCCCGGCCAGCTCGGCGGCATCGCGGTCGGCCAAGGCGCGCACGTCACGCAGCTCCGCGTCCGCGTCCGCGTCGCCCAGCGGGTCGCCGCCGGGCTGCGCGCCGAAGTGGTCGGCCAGCGCGCGGGCCGCTTCGGCCAGCGCGGCCAGCCGCGGGTCCGGGTGCCGCGTGGACTCGCCATCATCGTTGCCGGCGAGCGACCCGCCGCCGGGGGCTCTGCGCTGATCGGTGATCAGGCCGAGGGCCGCCTCACGTTGCCCGACCAGTTGCGGCGGACGTACAGCGACGAACTTGAAGGCATCGACGGTCTGACTGTCTGGCATAAGTCTGTTGTAGGACGTCGCGACGCGTGCGCACAGTGTCTGTCGGATAGCGGCCTCGCCGAGCCGACAACGGGCGAGGTCACCAGCGAAGTGGACGGCACTGCCTGTCGTGCTTACTCGCGCCCGCCGGGGCGAGTTGGCCCGGCAGGCGCACGACACCCGACGGAAGTAGGTTGGGCTTGACCCGTTTCGACGGACAGAGTCGATGTGTTGATCTCACGCTACCTTGCTGATCGGCGAGGTAGCAGTTGCAGTGGTTCGTAAGCGGCGGGGCTGAGGTAGCCGAGGCTGGAATGTCGACGGCGGGTGTTGTACCAGCCCTCGATGTATTCGAAGATCGCCCGGCGGGCGGCGGTGCGGGTGGGCCAAGGCTGTCGGTGCAGCAGTTCGGTCTTGATCGTGGAGAAGAACGATTCAGCGACCGCGTTGTCCCAGCACTGTCCGCGCCGGCCGACCGATAGGCGGACCTTGTGTCGCTTGGCGAGACGGGCGTGCTGGGCGCTGACGTACTGACCGCCGCGGTCGGAATGAAACACCCGCCCCGGTGCCGGCCGGCGCCGCACGAGGGCGTCGGTCAGGGCGTCGTCGACGAGGTCGATGCGTAGGTGATCGGCGACGGCCCAGCCAACGACGCGGCGGGAGGCCAGGTCGATGACGATGCGCTGACCAGCGCGAGGATCACGACGCGGGACGCGAAGCGGCTGACCGGGATCGCCCGGTCCAGCGCTGAGCGCGACCGGCGGCGGCCGACACCGGCCCCGCCGGTGCGGCGAGTGCCGGCGAACGCGCTCACCCCGGCCGAACGCGAGCAGGTCCTGCGGCTGTTGAACAGTGCGGAGTTCGTCGACGCGGCCCCGGCCCAGATCTACGCGGCGCTGCTGGAGCAGGACGTGTACGTCGCCTCGATCGCCACCATGTATCGGGTCCTGCGCGAGCACGCGCAGGTTCGCGAGCGTCGCCGGCTGGCCCGGCACCCGGCCCGCCGGCGTCCCGAGCTGGTCGCTGACGCGCCGCGGCAGGTCTACACCTGGGACATAACCAAACTGGCCGGACCGGCGGAGGGCTCGTAATTCGACGCCTACGCGATGATCGACATCTACTCCCGGTACATCGTCGGCGCCCGTGTGCACGCCCGCGAGTCCGGCCCCCTCGCGGAGTCGATGATGCGCGAGGTGTTCGGTGTCCATGGCGTCCCGCACGTCGTGCACGCCGACCGCGGCACGTCAATGACGTCGAAATCGGTGGCTGACCTACTCGAAGACCTCGACGTGACCCGCTCGCACTCCCGGCCGAAGGTGTCCAACGACAACCCGTACAGCGAGGCCTGGTTCAAGACGTTGAAATACGCGCCGGTCTTCCCGGACCGGTTCGCGTCCCTCGCTCAGGCGCGGGCGTTCATGACCGACTTCGTAACCTGGTACAACCACGCCCACCGGCACTCCGGGATCGGCCTGCACACTCCCGGCGACGTCCACCACAGCCGTCACCACACCGTCCGCGCCAACCGCGAGGACACCCTCGCCGCAGCCCGCACGGCACACCCGGAATGGTTCGGCACCACCCGGCCCCTGCCCAAGATCCTCGACCTGCCCGAACAGGTCTGGATCAACAAACCCGAGCCACACCGACAAGCCGCTTAACTCCCGTTGGCCTCAATCCCTTGACATGTTCCGTCGGGCCGCTCCGCGCGTCGCTGGACCGCGCCGGGTGATCGCTGATTTGGGGCTTATGCCGTATCCGAGTTATCTGTCCGGTTCTGTTCCCTATGCTCCAGTTGACACCCGTACCCGATCCAGGAGTCCGGCCGGTCCTGCGCCGCGTGCTGCCCACGCCGCGCGTACGCCCGGCTTGCGTCGCCGTGGGGCGCGCCCCCGCCGCGGTGTGCACCGCCGGATCCGACAGAGATGCGTGAGACACGATGAAGGACGCGGACACAATAATCCTGCCCCGGCTGGCGTCGACGGAGGTTGACGTCGAGGACCCCTGGGGTGAGGACCACGCGATGGTCACCCAGGCGACGACCGACACCGGCCGGTGGCGGGTCACCGCCTGGCTGGTGCCGGCACTGTTGACGGTCGCGCTCTGCCTCCTGCGGGCCGGCGTGGCCACTCCGCCGGGCGGCGGCACCCCGGGCCTCGCCGGTTCGCCGCTGCTGCGCTGGTGGGCGGAGGTGCTCGGCACGTCCGGCCCGGCGATACGGGTGGTGTCGACGGTGGCCGTCACCGCCGCCGCGGCCCTCGTCGGGCTCCTGGCGGCCCGACTCTTCACGCCGCGGGTGGGCCTGCTGGCCGGCGTGATCTTCGCGCTGCTGCCGACGTCGACCCGGTACGCGCAGGAGATCCAGCCGTACGCGCTGACGGTGTTCGCCGCCGTGCTCGCCACGCTGCTGCTCGTGCGGGCGGTTGAACGGCCGACGGTCGGACGCTTCGCCGGCTACGGCGCCGCGGTGCTGCTGCTGGGCCTTTCGCACGGTCTCGCGCTGCTGTTGCTCGCCGGGCACGGCTGGTCGATGTTCGTCTTCCGACGCGGGGTGGTCGGCCGGTGGTCGGCGGTCGCGATCCTCGGCGCGCTCCCCGCGGCTGTCGCGCTGGGGCTTCCCAGTGGCGTGGTCGGCGGCGGGATCGCGCGGGGGTCGGAGCCCACTCTGGACGTGCTGGCCGCGACGCCCCGGAACCTGTTCGGCGTCACCGCCCTGGGGGTCGTGCTGGCCGGGTTGGCGCTGTTCAGCCTGCCGCTGCGACGCTCCGCCGCTCTCTACACCGCCTGGGCGGTGGTGCCGCCGCTGGGTCTGCTGCTGGTCGCGCAGGCGACGCCGGTCTGGGTGCCGGAGGTGCTGCTCTTCACGCTGCCCGCGTGGGCCACCCTCGGCGCGGTCGCGCTGGCGCGGGTGCGCGTCCGGTGGTGCGCGGTCGCCCTGGTGGCGATCGCGGTGCTCGGCGCCCCGGCGCAGCTGGCCCGGTCCACGCCCGGGGGGCGCGAGCGGGCGACCGGCGATCTCACGAGGGTCGTTCACTTGTGGACGCGACCCGCCGACGGTGCGACGGCACGCGAGGCGCACCCCGCCGGTGGCTGAGGAGAGCGCGGCTCATGGTCATTTACGTAACTAGCCCGCTTTAAGCAAATTGTCCGAATAGCATCAGCTCCGGTCGAGTTCGAGTCGGGCAGAAATCCATGGGGGCAATGTGGTCATCGCCAGCGATAGCCGGCGGTCTCCCGTCGTCGGGCAGGGCATCGCCGTCGCTCCGGCCCTGACCTCGATCGGAGGGTCGTCGGAGCCGCCCGACCGTCGGCAGCGCAACGTCCGGGCGCGCCGCGCCTACGCGGCGTGCGGTACGACGGCCGGACCGCTGATCGCGCCGGGGCACGTGGCGGCGCCGGTCCAGTTCCGGCCGGCCCTGTCGCCCGCGTCCCGGCTGATCCTGACGCTCCTGGTTCTCGTCAACAGTGCGGCCGGGCTGCTGTTCGTCGGGTGGCTGCTGCTCCCGGCGCACGTGCCGGGGCCCGGCGTGACCGGGATCGGCAGCTGGCAGACGACGGCGGCCCGGCTCGGCTTCTGCGTGGTCGTCGGCGTGGAGTTGATCCGCCTCGCGCAGAACGTCGTGATCTGGGTCTTCGCGTTCCATGCCAAGGATCCGGTCCCCGTCGATCCGCCCGTCGGCCTGCGGGTGGCGCTGCTCACCACCATCGTGCCCAGCAAGGAGCCGCTCGACGTCGCCGAGCGGACCCTGCGGCGGATGCGGCAGATTGTCTACTGTGGCCAGGTCGACGTCTGGATCCTCGACGAGGGGGACGACCCCGCGGTGAAGGAGATGGCCGCGCGGCTCGGGGTGCGGCACTTCAGCCGCAAGGGCCGACCCGAGTACAACCAGCCGAGCGGCGAGTTCCGGGCCAGGACGAAGTCGGGAAACCACAACGCCTGGCGGGCCGAGCACGAGCACGGCTACGACGTGGTCGCCAACGTCGACCCGGACCACGTGCCGTTGCCCGGCTTCCTGGAACGGACCCTCGGCTACTTCCGCGACCCGGACGTCGCCTTCGTGGTGACCCCGCAGGTCTACGGCAACATGCACCAGAACTGGGTCGCGCACGGCGCGTCGGTGCAGCAGTACCTCTACAACGGACTCATCGCGCGCGGCGGCAACGGGCTGGACGCGCCACTGCTCACCGGCACCGGCCACCTCTACCGACCGGCGGCCTGGCGCAGCGTCGGGGGCTACCAGGACTCCATCATCGAGGACCACCTCACCAGCATTCGGGTCCACGCCGCCGTCAATCCGCACACCGGCAACCGGTGGAAGGGCGTCTACACCCCGGACGTGGTGGCCATCGGGGAGGGCCCCACCTCGTGGGCCGACTACTTCAACCAGCAAAAGCGGTGGGCGGCCGGCATCTGCGAGATCCTGGTCCGCCCCGAGCTGCGCGCACCGCGCGAGCTGGGCACGCGGCGCCGCTGGCAGTACCGGCTGCTCCAGTTCTACTACCCGAGCGTCGCCGTCGGCCTCCTGCTGGGCAACCTCGCCACCGCCCTGTACCTGCTCACCGGCGTCGGCACGGCCCAGCTCGACGTGACCGTGTGGTCGGTGCTCTGGGCCGGCACCATCGGCACCTGGTTCGCGCTCTGGCTCTGGCTGCGCCGCTTCAACATCGCCCCGCACGAACGGGAGGAGATCGGTGTGGTCGGCATGGCGCTGGCCCTCTTCACCGGTCCCGTCTACGTGGCCGCCGCGGTCGGCGCGCTGCTGCGGCGCAAGCTCGCGTTCGTGGTGACGGCCAAGGGGAAGCTGCGCACCACCGAGTCGCTCGGCACCTTCCGGCTGCACTTCAGCTGGGCGGCCTTCGCCGCCGCCGTGCTCGGCGCGAGCTTCCTGCTGGACCACGGCCTGACCCTGCTGTGGGTCTGGCCGGTGCTGACCCTCCTGACCGGCCTGGGCCCGCCGCTGATCGCCATCGTCTCCGGTGTGACGCGCCGTGGGCGACACCGCGACGACGCGGCCCGCGCCGCCGCGCGTACCCGTAGCGAGGACCGCCACCCGCCGAGGACGCGGGTGCCGGCGGAACGGAGTGTGCCATGGCGAGGCTGACCCTGCCGCGGAGCATGCTGGCGCTGATCACCGCGCTGCTGCTCACGTACGCCTTCGTGATCGCGCCGCGCACGGCGTCGGGAGCCCGGGGGGAGGCCGCGGCGACGGCCGCACCGAGCGCCCCGGCGACGCCCGCACCGCCGCCGCGCCCGGAGCCGGTGCTCTTTCCGCCGGCCGGGAAGACGTTCATCGGCGTCATGACGAACGAGGGTCCGTACGACTTCACGCCGGTGAATGCGTTCGCCGCCGCCGCGAAGCGTCAGCCGCAGGCGATGCTCTTCGGCGCGGGATGGGCGTCGGCGGCCTTCGACCGGGTGCTCTTCGACCGGATCCGCGACCGGGGCATGCTGCCGATGCTGGCGTGGGAACCGTGGGACTACCGGCTGGACGAGACCTCCCGCAAGAAGGGCTTCAGCGCCCGCAAGATCGACAGGATCCGCTCGGACCAGCCCCGGTACCGGCTGGCCCAGATCGCGCGGGGGAGCTTCGACCCGTACCTGCGGTCGTGGGCGCAGGGCATCAAGGCCCTCGGGTACCCGGTGGCCATCCGGTTCGCCCACGAGATGAACGGCGACTGGTACCCGTGGTGCGAGACGGCCAACGGCAACCGGCCGGGTGACTACGTCAAGGCCTGGCGGCACGTCCACGCCGTGTTCGAGGCCGCCGGGGTGCAGAACGTCATCTGGACGTGGAGCCCGAACGTCAGGTGGGACGACTCCACCCCGAAACTCGCCACGCTCTATCCGGGCGACGACTACGTGGACTGGGTCGGACTCTCCGGCTACTACGGCACCGGGGCGCTCTCGACGTACCGGTCCTTCGACGCGATCTTCAACCCGACGATCCGGGAGATCCGCGGCTTCACCCAGAAGCCGCTGGTCGTCACCGAGACCGGCGCCTCCGACCGCAAGGGGCGCAAGGCCGAGTGGATCCGGGAGGCCTTCGAGCTGCTGCCCCACCACCGGGACATCATCGGCCTGATCTGGTTCGAGGCGCGCAAGGAGGTCGACTGGCGGATCGTCAGCTCGCCCGCCGTCGCCAAGGCCTTCGCCCGGGCCGTCGCCGCCCCCCGGTACGACGTCGGCTGGTCGCCGGCGATGGTGCCGCGCACCCGGGTCGAGGAATAGGCCGTCCGCCGGCATGAGCGTGTCCCAGCCCGTCAGGTCGGACCGGCACCCCGCCGCGCCCGGCCGCGCAG
>NZ_JBEXHP010000088.1:0-24838 GCF_040607895.1 Micromonospora sp. NPDC005220 | reverse complement strand
CCACCACCGGGGTGGCCCGGGAGTCGCGCAGCGGGTCGGCGCTCGCCGCGGCGACCGGGAACGGCGGCGGGGTGCCGCCGAAGCTCGGGCAGAGCGCCTGGTGGCTGCACCAGTCGCAGAGCCGGCTCGGCCGGGGCCGGAAATCCTGCCGGGCGGTGGCCTGCTCGATGGCCCGCCACAGCGCCACCACGGTGCGCTCGAAGCGGACCAGCTCGTCGGCGTCCGGCGTGTAATCCAACACCTCGGCGTCGCGCAGGTAGAGCAGCCTCAGCACCCGGGGCACCACGCCCCGGGTGCGCCACAGCACCAGGGCGTAGAACTTCAGCTGGAACAGCGCCCGCGCCTCGAACGCCTCCCGGGGAGCGCCGCCGGTCTTGTAGTCGACCACCCGCAGCGCGCCGTCCGGAGCGACGTCGAGCCGGTCGAGGTAGCCCCGGATCAGCAGCTCCTCGTCGACGACCGCGGAGATCAGGCTCTCGCGTTCGGCCGGCTCCAACCGGGTCGGGTCCTCCACCGCGAAGTAGCCCTGCAACAGCCCGGCGGCGGAGCGGAGGAACTCCACCGGGCCGGCCGGCTCCGCGCCGTCGAAGATCCCGGCCAGCTCCGGCTGCTCGGTGACCAGTCGGTCCCACTGGGGGGCCACCAGGTCGCCGGCCGCCTCCGGCGTGCGGCCCGTCGCCGGCAGGTCGAACAGGCGCTCCAGCACCGCGTGCACCAACGTGCCCCGGGCCTGCTCGATGGTGGTGCGCTCGGGCAGCCGGTCGATGCTGCGGAACCGGTAGAGCAACGGGCAGGTCTTGAAATCCGCCGCCCGGGACGGGGACAGCGAGGCCCGCACCGTCGGTGGCGCCTGCGCCGAAGAGGTGGGTTGGGAGGTGGTGACCGGTTCCGCCGTCATGTCCGCAAAGGCTAGGGCACGGGTGTGACACCGACCGCCACCCGCCCCGCGCAGCGACGGTCCGTAGCATCGTGGCGATGGAGCAGACAACCCGACCGCCGCGCCGACCAGACCGACGCCTCGGCCTGAACGTCGGCCGGGTGTTCGGAGTGCCGCTGTACCTCAACGGCTCCATGGTCCTGCTCGCGGTGCTCATCGCGGTGCTGTACGGCGAGTTCGCCCGCCGGCAACTGGCCCTGCCGCAGCTCAGCGGCTACCTGATCGGCTTCGGGTTCGTCGTCTCGCTGCTCGGCTCGGTGCTGCTGCACGAGCTGGGCCACGCCCTCACCGCCCGGCGGTACGGCATCGGTGTGCGCGGGATCACCCTGGAGCTGCTCGGCGGCTACACCGAGATGGACCGGGACGCCCCGTCGCCCCGCGTCGACCTGCTGGTCTCGCTCGCCGGCCCGGCGGTCTCCGCGGTGCTCGGCGTCCTGGCCGTCGCCGCCACGCTCGCCCTGCCCGAGGGGACCGTGGCCCACCAGCTCGCCTTCCAGCTCGCCGTCAGCAACGTCATCGTGGCGCTCTTCAACAGCCTGCCCGGGCTGCCGCTCGACGGCGGCCGGGCGCTGCGCGCCGCCGTGTGGGGGCTGACCCGCGACCGGCACCTCGGCACCGAGGTCGCCGGGTGGGCCGGCCGCATCGTCGCCGTCGGCACCGCGGCCCTGGTGCTGCTCCTCACCGTCGAGCGGCGGCTGGCGCCGCTGGCGCTGCCGCTGATGCTGCTGGTCGCCGTCACCCTCTGGCGTGGCGCCGGGCAGTCGATCCGGGCCGCCCGGGTCAGCCGCCGGTTCCCGCTGATCGACCTCGCCCGGCTGGCCCGTCCGGCCTGGCCGGTGCCCACCGGTACGCCCCTGTCCGAGGCCCAGCGCCGACGCGCCGAGAGCGGGCAGCCCGGCGCCGCGTTGCTGGTCACCGACTCCACCGGTCGACCGGTGGCGCTTGTCGACCCGGTCGCCGCCGAGGCGGTGCCGGTCGAACGCCGACCGTGGCTGGCGGTGGACGCCGTCGCCCGGTCGCTGGGCACACTTCCCACGTTGGCGCTCGGGTGGGACGGCGAGCGCGTGATGGAGGCCGTACAGACCCACCCGGGCGCGCAGTACGTGGTGACGTCAGGCGAAGATGTCGTCGGCATTCTGCACATCGCGGACCTGGCACAGCTCCTCGAACCCAACCGGAAGATGACACCGTGACCGCAACTCCCTCCACCGTCGCCGCCGACCCCGCCAACCCGGCGCTGACACCCGTGCACCGGGGGCCGTTCCGGCCCGGCGACCGGGTCCAGCTGACCGACCCCAAGGGGCGGATGCACACCGTGACGCTGGAGCCCGGCAAGGAGTTCCACACCCACCGCGGCATCCTGGCCCACGACGCGCTGATCGGGCTCCCCGACGGCAGCGTGGTGACCACCTCCGGGGGCGGCACCGCGTTCCTGGCCCTGCGGCCGCTGCTGTCGGACTACGTGCTGTCCATGCCGCGCGGCGCCCAGGTGATCTACCCGAAGGACTCGGCGCAGATCGTCGCGATGGGCGACATCTTCCCCGGCGCGAAGGTCCTCGAGGCCGGCGCCGGTTCCGGCGCGCTGAGCTGTTCCCTGCTGCGCGCCGTCGGCACCGAGGGCGAGCTGCACTCGTTCGAGCTGCGCGACGACTTCGCGCAGATCGCCAAGCGCAACGTCGAGGCGTTCTTCAACGGGCCGCACCCGTCGTGGCACCTGCACGTCGGCGACGTCGCGCAGTGCCAGGAGACCGGCTTCGACCGGATCATCCTGGACATGCTGACCCCGTGGGAGACCCTCGACATGGTCGAGCGGGCGCTGGTGCCCGGCGGCGTGTTCATCGGCTACGTGGCCACCACACCGCAGCTCTCCGAGCTGGTGGAGGCGCTGCGCGAGCGCGGCGGCTGGACCGAGCCACGGGCCTGGGAGTCCCTGGTGCGCGACTGGCACGCCGAGGGCCTCGCCGTCCGTCCGGACCACCGGATGATCGCGCACACCGCCTTCCTGGTGTCCGCGCGCAAGCTGGCCCCCGGGGTCACCGCGCCGCCGCGTCGGCGCAAACCCAGCAAGGGCACCGAGGCGTACGCGCAGCGCCGCCAGGACCTGCGCGAGGCGGAGGCGGCCCGACAGGCCGCCGCCGCCCAGGCGGCAGGCGCCCAGCCCAACGGTACGGGGGAGATGGACAGGCCGTGACCATCGAGCTGGGTGTCGGCATCGCCGAGCAGGGGGAGACGCTGGCATGAGCCGACCGGGCTACGGCGGCGGTGACCTCCCCGCGGTCTTTCCCGACTGGTCGCCCTACCAGGACCTGGAATCGGCGGCGCGGGCCTACCTGCGCGACCCGGACGTCGCCCTGGAGGCGCTCGGTGGCGTGCTGCGCGGCGCGTCGGTGCTCGGCTTCACCCTGGAACGCTTCGTCAACGAGGTCAACGGGGTGTGGCAGGAGGTCGTCGTCTGTGACGGCAGCCGGCTCATCCTCTGGCACGGCGAGGACGTACCGCCGGAGGAGGGCCCGCCGGGCTCGATGACCTCGTCGCTGCGGGTGGTGCCGGTCTCCACGGTCACCGAGGTGGGCTGCCGGCGCCGGCTCAACCGCGCCGAGAGCGGCGAGATCCGGGTCGACAGCATCGACGTCTACCTGCTGCTCACCTCGTTGGACGAGGCGCCGCCGAGCGAGGAGATGGCCGGCACACCCCGGCACGACGCGCTGCGTTTCGGCAAGACCCTGGACGACGGCGGGGCCGGGCAGATCGCCCGGTTGGAGGAGTTCGCCCGGTTGGTCGCCTCGGTGGTCGGCCGTCCGATGCTCTGAGGCGTACCCCTGCTGAACCCGGCCGGGCCCGCGCGGCCCGGCCGGTGGGTCAGTCGTCCTCGGCCTCCGGGCCGGCGACCTCGACGCCGTCGCCGCGCACCACGTGGATGCAGTCGCCCGGGCACTCCTTCGCGGAGTCGATCACCTCGAGTCGCAGGTGCGCGGGGACGTCGACCCGGCTGCCCGGGGCCATCCGCAGCTCACCGTCGACGCCCTTGACGTAGGCCAGACCGTCGACGTCGAACTCGAACACCTCCGGCGCGTACTGCACGCAGAGCCCATCGCCCGTGCAGAGATCCTGGTCGACCCAGACCTGCAACTCGTCGGTCGCGACCTCGGCCACCGGTGCACCCCCCATGTTCTCCCGTGCCACGCTCCGACGGTACCCGAACGCCAGTAACCGCCCGTCAGGCCACCCTTGGCGATCAAGGTTCGGTGACGAGGGCGTTGCGTGGGACCGAATCGGCCTCATAGCGGCTAGTGTTAGGGCAGAACGTTCAAGCCCCCCGGGGAGGTGGGACGTGGCAGCACGTAGCGACGACGCGGACTCGCGCGCCGCACGGTGGGAGAAGGAAGCCCACGATCTCTCCACGCAGGTCGCGTTCCTGCAAGAGGAACTCGCCCTGGTGCGGCGCAAGTTGACCGAAAGCCCCCGACACGTCCGGCAGCTCGAAGAGCGGCTGGCGGCCACCCAGGCACAGTTGGCGCGGCTGACCGAGAACAACGACCGGCTGGTGAGCACCCTCAAGGAAGCTCGCACGCAGATCGTGACGCTCAAGGAGGAGATCGACCGGCTCGCGCAACCGCCGAGCGGGTACGGCGTCTTCCTGGCCAAGCACGACGACGGCACGGTGGATGTCTTCACCGGCGGCCGCAAACTACGGGTCGCGGTCTCGCCCTCGCTCGACGTGGGTGACCTGCGCCGCGGCCAGGAGGTCCTGCTCAACGACGCGCTCAACATCGTGGACGCGTTCGGTTTCGAGCGGGTCGGCGAAGTGGTGATGCTCAAGGAGATCCTGGAGGGGCCGAACGGCGGGCCGGGCGACCGGGCGCTGGTGGTCTCCCACTCCGACGAGGAGCGCATCGTGCACCTCGCCGAGACGCTCGTCGGCTCGGCGATCCGGGCCGGCGACTCGCTCATGATCGAGCCCCGCTCGGCGTACGCGTACGAGCGGATCCCGAAGAGCGAGGTCGAGGAGTTGGTCCTGGAGGAGGTGCCCGATGTCGACTACGGCGACATCGGTGGCCTCCAGTCGCAGATCGAGCAGATCCGCGACGCGGTGGAGTTGCCGTTCCTGCACGCGGACCTGTTCCGTGAGCACCAGCTCCGCCCACCGAAGGGCATCCTGCTCTACGGCCCGCCCGGCTGCGGCAAGACGCTCATCGCCAAGGCGGTGGCCAACTCGCTGGCCAAGAAGATCGCCGAGCGGCAGGGCAAGGAGAAGCACACCAGCTTCTTCCTCAACATCAAGGGCCCGGAGCTGCTCAACAAGTACGTCGGCGAGACCGAGCGGCACATCCGGCTGATCTTCCAGCGGGCCCGGGAGAAGGCCGGCGAGGGCACGCCGGTGATCGTGTTCTTCGACGAGATGGACTCGATCTTCCGGACCCGTGGCTCCGGTGTCTCCTCGGACGTGGAGAACACCATCGTCCCGCAGCTGCTCAGCGAGATCGACGGCGTGGAGGGGCTGGAGAACGTCATCGTCATCGGCGCCTCCAACCGGGAAGACATGATCGACCCGGCGATCCTGCGCCCCGGTCGCCTCGACGTGAAGATCAAGATTGAGCGACCGGACGCCGAGGCGGCCAAGGACATCTTCTCCAAGTACATCCTCTCCGGGCTGCCCCTGCACCCGGACGACCTGGCCGAACACGGCACCGACCCTCAGGCCACCGTCGCGGCGATGATCGACGCCGTGGTGCTGCGGATGTACTCCGAAACCGAGGAGAACCGATTCCTCGAGGTCACCTACGCCAACGGTGACAAGGAAGTCCTCTACTTCAAGGACTTCAACTCCGGCGCGATGATCCAGAACATCGTCGACCGGAGCAAGAAGATGGCCATCAAGGAGTTCCTCACCTCGGGTCGCAAGGGGCTGCGCCTGCAGCACCTGCTCGACGCCTGCGTCGACGAGTTCCGCGAGAACGAAGACCTCCCCAACACCACCAACCCCGACGACTGGGCGCGCATCTCCGGCAAGAAGGGTGAGCGGATCGTCTACATCCGCACGCTCGTCTCCGGCGGCAAGGGCGCCGAGGCCGGCCGGTCCATCGAGACCGCCAGCAACACAGGCCAGTACCTGTAGGGCCACCGTTCGACCGGGGCGACGCGTGTCGACGCGTCGCCCCGGTTGTCGTTCCGCACGGGTGCCTCGCGCCTCAGCGCTGACCGTCGGTGAAGATCCACCTGCGAGAGACGAACAGGTTCAACACCGCCAGGCCCCCGGTGGTGAGCACCTTCGCGACCAGGTACGGAAGGCCGGCCCAGGTCAACCCCTGCACGAGGGCGACCGTGAGCGCCAGGTTGACGAGCACCAGCAGCAGATACCGCCAGGCCTGACCGCCCACGTCGCCGGTCGAGCCGAACGACCATGCGCGGTTGAGCCCGAAGTTGACCACGAACGCCACGGCGAAGGCGAGCACCGTGGCGAACGGCAGCCAGACCCCCAGCACACCGTGGAACAGATAGAGCGCGCTGGTGTCGGTGATCGCGCTGAGCCCCCCGACGATCAGAAAGCGCACCTCGCTGCGGCGTGTCAGGCCCGCGAGCGTCGCCGAGGCCGCCTTCATCGCTGACTCTTGGATGCGGACCCGCCATGTGTCGTCACGGTGGAGCACGCTATCGTCTCCCCGTCCCGCGATCGCCCCGAGACCCCCCGAAGGTGTGCAGTGACCGACATGCCGAGTGCCTCCGTCCACCCGACAGCCGAGGTGGAAGCCGGGGCCGAGGTGGGAGCCGGGACCCGGATCTGGCACCTCACGCATGTCAGGTCGACCGCTCGCATCGGCGCCGACTGCACGCTCGGCCGCAACGTGTTCGTCGATGCCGGCGTCACCATCGGCGACCGCGTCAAGGTGCAGAACAACGTCTCGGTCTACCTCGGTGTCACGCTCGAGGACGAGGTGTTCGTCGGCCCGAGCGCGGTCTTCACCAACGACCTCAACCCGCGGGCACAGAACCCGGACTGGAAGGTCACGCCGACAGTGGTCCGCACGGGCGCCTCCATCGGCGCCAACGCCACGATCGTCTGCGGCACCGAGATCGGGGAGTACGCCCTGGTGGCCGCGGGCGCTGTCGTCACGCGAGACGTGCAGCCGTACCAACTCGTGGCCGGCAACCCGGCCCGGCACCTCGGCTGGGTCAACCGCAACGGCGAGGTCGTCGCCCGCGGCGACGAGCAGTTGCCCGCCGGCGTACTCGAAGGCCGCTAAACCTCACAGGAGACAACCCCCCATGTCTATTCCCATCACCTCGGTGGTCATCGGCCCCGAGGAAGAGGCCGCGGTCCTGTCGGTCCTGCGATCCGGCAGGCTGGCGCAAGGGCCGATGGTCGCCGAGTTGGAGCGGTCCTTCGCGGAACTCTGCGGCGTCCCCCACGCCGTGGCCGTCAGCAACGGCACCGTTGCCCTGGTCGCCGCTCTCGAAGCGCTCGGTCTGCAGCCCGGCGACGAGGTGATCACCACTCCGTTCAGCTTCGCGGCGACCCTGAACGCGATTCTCGAGTCCGGAGCGACGGTCCGCTTCGCCGACATCCGTGACGACTTCACCATCGACCCGGACTCGGTCCAGGCGCTGGTCAACGACCGGACCAGGGCCATCCTTCCGGTGCACCTCTACGGCCTGCCCGCCGACATGACGGCCCTCACCGCGATCGCCGACGCCGCCGGGCTGGCGATCGTCGAGGACGCGGCCCAGGCGCACGGCGCGCGCGTCGGTGACCGGGCGGTCGGCTCGTTCGGCGTCGGCTGCTTCTCCATGTACGCCACCAAGAACCTGCAGTGCGGCGAAGGCGGCCTGATCACCACCTCCGACGACGCCATCGCCGACCGTCTCCGGCTGCTGCGCAACCAGGGCATGCGGGTGCGGTACCAGTACGAGGCGCCGGGCCACAACTGGCGACTGACCGACCTGCAGGCGGCCATCGCCGTGCCGCAGGTCGGCCGGCTGGGCGAGACCACCGCCCGGCGGGCCGCGAACGCCGCCAGGCTGACCGCCGGCCTCGCCGACCTGCCCGGACTGACCACCCCGTCGGTGCCGTCCGGGCGTAGCCACGTCTGGCACCAGTACACCGTGCGGATCGGCGCGGACGCCGCGCTGAGCCGCGACGACCTCGGCAAGCGGCTCGACGAGCGGCAGATCGGCTACGGTCTCTACTACCCCCGCCTCATGCACCACTACGACTGCTACGTGGGTCACCCACAGATCGGCACGGACGAGACTCCGCGTGCCCTTCGCGCCGCCGAGGAGGCGCTCTCCCTTCCTGTTCACCAGCACCTCGCCGACGACGACGTCGACCAGGTGATCGAGGCCGTACGAGGTGCGTTCAATGCCTAATTTGGCGATCATCGGCGCGGGCATCATGGGCGCGAACCACGGCCGGGTGGCACTCTCCACGCCGGACGTCACCGTCACCCGCGTCTGCGACCCCGACTCCCAGCGGGCCGCCACCCTCGCCAAGGCCATCGGTGCGCAGTACACCACCGACATCGACGAGGCATTGGCGGGCGTGGACGCGGTGGTCCTGGCGACCCCGAGCGAGACGCACGGCGAACTGGGCGCGCGCATCCTCCGCAGCGGCCGGGACCTGCTCGTCGAGAAGCCGATCGCGACCTCCGTCGCCGACGCGCGGCACCTCATCGACCTCGCCGAGAAGCACGAACGCGTGTTGATGGTCGGCCACGTCGAGCGCTTCAACCCGGCCGTGACGGAACTCCTCGAACTGGTCGACGACCCGCTGTCGTTGGAGATCACCCGGGTCGGCCCGTTCTCCAACCGCGCCCTCGCCGACGTCCTGCTGGACCTGATGATCCACGACGTCGACCTGGCCCGGACGGTGGCCGGCTCGGAGATCGTCGCGCACCGCGCGGCGACCCGGATCGTCCGCTCCGCGGAGCAGGACCTCGCCTTCGCCCTGCTCATGTTCGAGAACGGCATGATCGCCAACATCACCGCGAGCCGGGTCAGCCAGAACAAGATCCGCCGCGTCACCCTCACCCAGCGCAATGACTGCGTCATCGCCGACCTGCTGCGCCAGCAGGTCGAGGTGCACCGGATCGAGCATTCCGAGTTCCTCTCCGAGGGCGGCGTGCGCTACCGGCAGAGCGGGCGGGTCGAGATCCCCTTCCTCTCCCAGCACGGCGAGCCGCTGATGCACGAGCTGCGGCACTTCGCCGACTGCGTCGTCAACCGTCGCCGCCCCGTGGTCAGCGGCGAAGACGGCCTGGCTGCGCTCGAGGTGTGCCTCCAGATCCGCGACACCGCCCTGGTCGGCTGAGCATGTACAAGGGTCAGAAGATCGCCGCCGTCGTCCCGGCCTACAACGAGAGCCGGCTGATCGGCAAGACGATCACCACGATGCCCGACTTCGTCGACTTCATCGTGGTGATCAACGACTGCTCCACCGACGACACCTCCGAGCGGGCCCGCGCGGTGGGCGACCCGCGGGTCGTCGTCATCGACCACGAGAAGAACACCGGCGTCGGTGGTTCGATCATGGACGGGCACGAGCGGGCCCTCCTCCTGGGCGCCGACATCAACGTGGTGATGGCCGGTGACGCCCAGATGGACCCGGCCTACCTGCCGGCGCTGCTCGACCCGATCTGCGACGACGGCTACGAGTTCACCAAGGCGAACCGCTTCTTCTCCCGCACCTCGTTCGCCGACATGCCGGCCGTCCGGATGCTGGGGAGCGTCGCCCTGTCGTTCGCGACCAAGGTCGCCAGCGGCTACTGGAACCTCTTCGACCCGCAGAACGGTTACACCGCCGTCTCCCGGTCGGCCCTGCTGCGGCTCAACGTCGCCGCCGTGGCCCGCGGCTACGAATTCGAGAACGACCTCCTGATCTGGCTCAACATCGCCAACGCCCGAGCCAAGGACGTACCGGTCCCCGCCAGCTACGGCGAGGAGGTGTCGACGATGCGCATCCACAAGGTGGCCCCCCGCATCGCCAGCCTCCTGTTCCGCGGCTTCTGGCGGCGAATGCTGCTCAAGCACGTACTCGCCTCGTTCTCCGCCGTCGCGCTGCTCTTCTTCACCGGCCTGTTCCTCATCCTGTTCGGCTCCGGCTGGGGGATCTGGGTGCTGGCGGAGACGCTCGGCCCACCGGTCGCCACCACCGGCAGCGTCCTGCTCTGCGTCGGGCCGCTGCTGACCGGCATCCACATGCTGATCTCCGCGCTCACCCTGGACATCCAGTCGACGCCGGACTGACCGGTACCGGGCCCTGATCCGCTCCACGCCCCCTGAAAGGCAGCGCAGAGAACCGCGATGACCGAGCAACCTGCGGCCGGCGACGGCGTCGTCGCCGGCTCCCGCCGGGTCTGGATCCTGGCGTTCGTCGGCTTCCTGCTGACCATCGGGGCCTGGTCGGTCGCCGCCCCCTACGACGGCACGCCGGACGAGCGGGAACACATCATCCGCGCCGCCGGTGTGGCGGCGGGGGAGATCGCCCCGCCGCCGGCAGCCGCCAAGAAGGGCTCGGGAGCCTTCCAGGACGTGCCCTCCGGCCTGGTCCGGGAGCAGTGCTGGCAGTTCAAGCCCGCCGTCTCGGCCGCCTGCGCGGTCCCACCGGGCAGCGACGACACCCCGGTACGCGCCGGCACCGGCGCCGGTCGCTACCACCCCGTCTACTACGCCCTGGTGGGCTGGCCGCTCGACCTCTGGCCGGGCTGGTCCGGGGTGCTGCTCGCCCGGTTCATCAGCGCAGGCATCGCCGCGGCACTGCTGGCCAGCGCGTTCGTCGTGGCGGTGAACTGGTCCCGGCGCCGCCTGATGGTCGCCGGGCTGCTGGTCGCCGTCACCCCGATGGCCGCCCAGATGGCCAGCGCCGTCAACCCCAACGGCGTGGAGATCGCCGCCGGCGTGGCGTTCTTCGCCGCGACAATTCCCCTGTTCCTGGACCGCCGGCCAAAGCCGCACCACGGGCTCCTCATCCTGGCCGGCATCAGCGGCCTGCTGCTCGCGATGCTGCGACAGACCGGGCCGCTCTGGCTGGCCGCGGCGTTCGTCGCCTTCGCCTTCCCGTGGCGGCAGAGCAACGTCGGCCGGCTGATACGCGAGAAGGCCGTGTGGTGGTGGGTGGGCGGCATCGCCGTCGCGGCCCTCACCGCGGTCGGCTGGGGCATCGTGATGAAGTCCTCCGACCTCGGCAAGTACGGCGGCCACGTCTACACCTACGGCCAGGCCGCCCTCGCCGAGTCCGACCGGTGGCGCGGCTACCTCGACCAGATGGTCGGAGTGACCTCGTGGCTGGACACCCGAATGCCCGCGCCGATCTACCTGACCTGGCAGTTCGTCGCCGCGACACTGCTGATCGGGGCGTTCGTCTTCGGCCGGCTGGTCGACCGTTGGCGGCTGATCGTCCTGATCGTCGCCGGCACCGTCGTGCCGTCGGTGATGCAGGTGGCCCTGATCAAGCAGACCGGGTTCGTCACCCAGGGCCGCTACATGCTGCCGATGCTCGCCGGGGCGATGCTGTTCGCCGCGTACGTCTGGGAGGAACGAGGGCTCGACGCGACCCGCAGCCGTACCCTGGTCCGCCTCAGCGTCATCCTGCTCCTGCCGATCCAACTCTTCGTGCTGATCCTGACGATGGTGCGGTGGCAGGACGGCCTGCCCAAGTACCTGACCTTCCGCACCTTCAACCCGTTCGCCGGCGACTGGCACCCGCCACTCGGCTCGATCACGCCCCTGCTGGCGAGCGTGCTCGGTCTGACCCTGCTCGGCGTCCTCGCCTGGCGGGTCTCGATGCGCCCACTGAACGAGCCCGGTGAGCCGACGCCGGCGACCGCCGAGCAGACACCAGCGACGGATCTGGGCTGACCGGCCGACCGACCGACCACGCCCGGTGCGGGCGTTGCTGTCGGATTCGGACTAGTCTGGAGCGCAGGGCCGATCGAGCGGTAACGCGCCGGCCGGCGGTGGGCGTGGACGGGTACGTCAGCGAGCTGAAGCGGGGCGCGGCATGAGCGTACGGCGAATCATGGGCACCGAGGTCGAGTACGGCATCTCCGTGCCCGGGCAGGCCGGAGCCAACCCGATGGTCACCTCGTCGCAGGTGGTCAACGCCTACGGGGCACGTCCGGAACTCAACCGGGGCGGCCGGGCCCGGTGGGACTACGAGGAAGAGTCGCCGCTGCGCGACGCCCGCGGCTTCACCTACTCCGGCGCCGCGTACGACCCCGCCGAGGCCCTCGCCGACGAAGACCTCGGCCTGGCCAACGTGATACTCACCAACGGGGCACGGCTCTACGTCGACCACGCCCACCCCGAATACTCCACCCCGGAGGTCACCACCCCCCGGGACATCGTGCGTTGGGACAAGGCCGGCGAGCGGGTGATGGCCGAGGCGTCCCGCCGGGCCGCCACCATCCCGGGCACCCAGCCGATCCACCTCTACAAGAACAACACCGACAACAAGGGCGCCAGCTACGGCGCCCACGAGAACTACCTGATGCGCCGGCAGACGCCGTTCGCCGACATCGTGGCGTACCTGACGCCGTTCTTCGTCACCCGGCAGATCGTCTGCGGCGCCGGCCGGGTCGGCATCGGCCAGGACGGCGGCCAGAGCGGCTTCCAGATCTCCCAACGCGCCGACTTCTTCGAGGTCGAGGTGGGCCTGGAAACCACCCTCAAACGCCCGATCATCAACACCCGCGACGAGCCGCACTCCGACGCCGACAAGTACCGCCGGCTGCACGTCATCATCGGCGACGCCAACCTCTCCGAGATCTCCACCTACCTCAAGGTCGGCACCACCGCCCTGATCCTCACCATGATCGAGGAGAAGGCGCTCGGGGCCGACCTCGGCATCGCCGACCCGGTCAGCGAGCTGCGCGCCGTCAGCCACGACCCCTCCCTGACGCACCGGATGCGGCTGCGTGACGGCCGCCGGCTCACCGCACTGGACCTGCAATGGGCCTACCTGGAGCGGGCCCGGTCCTTTGTCGACGACCGGTACGGCGCCGACGCCGACGAGCAGACCGTCGACGTGCTCAACCGCTGGGAGAGCGTCCTGGACCGGCTGGGCCGGGATCCGATGCTCTGCGCCGACGAGCTGGACTGGGTGGCCAAGTTGCGGCTGCTGGAGGGCTACCGGGAGCGGGAGAAGCTCGGTTGGGGCTCGCACAAGCTCCAGCTCGTCGACCTTCAGTACTCCGACGTCCGGCCGGAGAAGGGCCTCTACCACCGCCTGGTCAGCCGGGGGGCGATGAAGACGCTGCTCACCGACGACGAGACCCGTACCGCGATGACCGAGCCCCCGGAGGACACCCGGGCCTACTTCCGCGGTCGCTGCCTCGCCCAGTACGCCTCAGAGGTGGTCGCCGCGAGCTGGGACTCAGTGATCTTCGATGTGGGCCGGGAGTCGCTGGTCCGGGTCCCGATGATGGAGCCGGAGCGGGGCACCCGCGCACACGTCGGTGCCCTGTTCGACCGCTGCGCCAGCGCCAAGGACCTGCTGGAGACGTTGACCGGGGGCTGATTCCGGATTTGTCCGCCCGTCGTGTGCCGCAAGCCGGCGCGCGGCGGGCTTTTCGTCGCCCGCGCGAGGTAAGTTCATCGCAGACGATCGTGGAGGAGGCAGCAGTGGCCACTCATGACAGCGGCGGCCAGTCGCAGTCCGGCAAGTCCCGCCAGGGCGAGGAAATCGAGGACGTCACCACCGAGGCCAACCCCGAGGTGGCCGAGCGGCACGCCGAGATCACCGAGGATGTCGACGACCTCCTCGACGAGATCGACTCCGTCCTCGAAGAAAATGCAGAGGAATTCGTGAGAGGCTACGTCCAGAAAGGGGGTCAATGATAGCATATGTCCGATTTCCCGGACCGGGCCGAGAAGGTATGTCCGCAATGCAAGAGAGTGCTGGCGAGCACGGAGTTCCACCGTGACCGGCGGAGGAAGGACGGGCTGGCCTTCTACTGCAAGGTCTGCGCCGTCGCGCGGTCGGAGGCGAGTCGTCGCAAGCGCGGTATCGCTCCGCAGCGGAAGTCACCCACGCCCGTCGGCGAAGGCCTCAAGTGGTGTCCGGACTGTGAGCAGATCAAGCCCCTGAACGACTTTCCCACCACCTCGACCAAGGCCAGTGGTCGACACAGCTACTGCAAACCCTGCCACAACGCCCGGGGCAAAGAGACGGCGCAACGACTCTACGGCGGGACACGTGAGTACCACCTCCAGCGGCGCTACGGCGTGGGCGAGAAGGAGTTTCAGGAGCTCCTGGCCGAGCAGGGCGGGCTCTGCGCGATCTGTGGCGGCGCCGACCCGCAACATCTGGACCACGATCATCGCACCGGATGGGTGCGCGGGATACTCTGCTTCAACTGCAACGGTGGTCTTGGCCAGTTCCGTGACAGTCCGATGAGGCTGGCCAGGGCGATCACGTACCTGAGAGGAACCACGTGGCAGCGGGCTTTGATCCATCCGGGCGTCTACCAGATGTGTTCACCAACGCGGGGACGTCCTCCTTCACGACGTTTCTGAGTCGGGTGGCCCCCGAGATGTTGCCCGGTCGGCGACCGCTGCCGCCGGGTATGGCCGCCGACCTGGCGCCGCACGCGACCACCATCGTGGCCATCGCGGCCGCCGAGGGTGTGGTGATGGCGGGCGACCGACGGGCCACCATGGGCAACCTGATCGCCCAGCGCGACATCGAGAAGGTGCACCCCGCCGACGCGTACTCGCTGGTCGGCATCGCGGGCACCGCCGGTATCGGCATCGAGTTGATGCGACTGTTCCAGGTGGAGCTGGAGCACTACGAGAAGATCGAGGGCGCGATGCTCTCGTTGGACGGTAAGGCCAACCGGTTGGCCTCGATGATCCGCGGCAATCTGGGCGCGGCCATGCAGGGGTTGGCAGTGGTGCCGCTCTTCGCCGGGTTCGACCTGGCCGCCGCCGACCCGGCGCGGGCCGGTCGGATCTTCAGCTTCGACGTGACCGGTGGCCCGTACGAGGAGACCGGCTACGACGCCATCGGGTCCGGGTCGTTGTTCGCCAAGTCCGCGCTGAAGAAGCGGTTCCGGGTCGGGTTGTCCGTCGAGGATGCGACGCGGCTGGCGGTCGAGGCGCTCTACGACGCGGCCGATGACGACACCGCGACCGGCGGGCCTGACCTGACCCGGCGGATCTACCCCGTGGTGATGACCGCGACTGCCGAGGGCACCTACCGGCTCACCGACGCCGAGACGGCGACGATCGCCGAGGGCGTGGTCGCCGGCCGGATGGAAAACCCGGGCGGTTAGGTCCGCCCGCGCCCACCCCCACCAGCCAGCAGTCGTCAGCACAGCGCCGTTAGGAGAACCGCCGCCGTGGCCATGCAGTTCTACGCCTCGCCCGAACAGATCATGCGTGACCGCTCCGAGCTGGCCCGTAAGGGCATCGCTCGTGGGCGTAGCGCCGTGGTCCTGAGCTACTCCGGCGGGGTGCTCTTCGTCGCGGAGAACCTCTCCAGCGCCCTGCACAAGGTCAGTGAGATCTACGACCGGATCGGCTTCGCCGCGGTCGGCCGTTACAACGAGTTCGAGAACCTCCGGCGGGCCGGCGTGCGTATGGCCGACCTGAACGGGCTCAGCTACGACCGTCGGGACGTGACCGGTCGGGCCCTGGCCAACGCGTTCGCGCAGACCCTTGGCGCGATCTTCACCGAGCAGTCGAAGCCGTTCGAGGTGGAGATCTGTGTGGCGGAGGTCGGTGCCACGGCGGCTGAGGACGAGTTGTACCGGCTCACCTACGACGGTTCGGTCAACGACGAGCCGGGGCGGATGGCGATGGGTGGTCAGGCTGAGGCCATCACCAGCGTGTTGAAGTCCAACCACCGCCCGGACATGTCGCTCGGGGAAGCGGTGAAGGTCGCGGTGCAGGCGCTGAGCAGCGTCGGCGGGGAGGGCGGGGCGGCTCGGACGATCGCCGCGAACCAGCTCGAGGTGGCGGTGCTGGACCGTCAGCGGGTCGGCCGGACGTTCCGGCGGATCACCGGTGCCGCGCTGACCGCGCTGCTGGACGGGAAGGCGGCTCCGCCGGCGAGTGACCTGCCGGACACGCCGAGCGTGCCGGCCGGGGCGGCTGGTAAGCCGACCAGCTCGGCGGGCTCCGCCGACCTGGAGGATCGGCCCGGGCAGGCCGACAGCTGATCGTGGGATGAAGCAGCGCCGGGGTCCGCGTGAGCGGGCCCCGGCGCTGTCGTCTGCGTTGGTGGGTCAGCGGCGCTGGAGCAGCGGCCGGGCGAGGGCCCAGTAGCCGGCGGCGACCGCGTTGAACACGCCCATGCCGGGGGGCGAGTCGACGTTCGACGGGGCGACCCGGGCGGTCATCAGCTCGGCGATCACCCCGTCGGGGACGGTGCGTTCGGCCTGGAGTTGACGGCGGCGGGCGCCGACCCAGGATCGGTTGCGCCACAGCCACCCCCAGCCGCGGGTCTTCTGCCGGGTCCATCCGCCGGCGAGCGCGGCGGCGAGCATGGCGGCTTCGGTGAGCAGCAGCATGGGGGCGAGCAGCACCAGCGTCCGGGTCTGGTACGCGGTGAGCAGGGTGACCAGCCGGTTGCGTTCGACCAGGTAGAGCTTCAGGTCGTTGCGGGAGAACTCGTAGTGGTGGCGTACGACGGCGTCGGGGACGTACTCCAGGCGCAGGCCGCGGTGCCAGAGGCGCAGGCTGAGTTCGGTGTCCTCGTGGTAGGCGAAGTATTCGGCGGCGAAGCCGTCGAGTTCCTGCCAGCGCTGCCGGCTGATCACGAAGCAGCAGCCGCTGAGCGACGGCACCGTGGTGCGTACGGCGTGGGCGGTGGCCGGTTCGCCGTTGCCGCCGGCCCAGGAGAGCCCGGTGAAGTGCAGCGGGTTGCCGGAGGTGTTGATCAGCTCGGGTGTGTCGGCGAGCCGGATGGAGGCCATCGCGGCGCCGACGCCCGGTTCGGCGGCGACCGTGACCGTCTTGGCGAGGGCGTCGGCGGCGACGATGGCGTCGGAGTTGACGAAGGCGAGCCAGTCTCCGGTGGCCTCGGCGGCGCCGATCCGGCAGCCACCGGAGTAGCCGGTGTTCTGTTCGGGGCGGATCACCCGGACCTGGGGGAAGCCCTTGACGATGTCGATGCCGTCGCCGGTGCAACCGTTGTCGACGACGACCAGCTCGATGTCGACGTCGGTGCTGGCCAGGACGGCTCGGGCGGCGTCGACCAGGTACGGCTCGGCGCCGTAGGCGAGCATTACCGCGGTCACCTGTGGTCGGGTCATCGGATGCCTCCGGATGCGGCAGGGGCGACGGCCTCGGCGAGCGGCCGGGTGGGGGTGGTGGGTCGGCGGACGCCGCCGCGCAGGAGCAGTGTCGCCATGGTGGCGGCGACGATGACGGAGCCGATGGTGTACGCCAATTCGACTCGCAGGGTGACCGGAGCCGGGATCAGCGTCACGGCGATCAGGGCGGTGACGCCGGCGGTCCAGGCGAGGGCCTGGGCGCGGTGTCGGTCGAGGGCGAGCAGGGCCTGGCCGAGCACCATCGCCCACAGGTAGGCGAGGGTGGCGGCCGCCAACCAGGCGAAGTCGCCGTGGCCGAGGACGCCTGGTGCGTCGAAGAGGGCGCCGACCAGCCACGGGCCGAGCAGCACGGCGCCGAGGGCGCCGGTGAGGCCGAGTGCGGTGACGATGCCGAGCGCCCGGCGCAGCAGGCTGTGGAAGCCGGCCTGGTCGCCGGTGGTGGCGGTGGTGGCCAGGCCGGGCAGCAGTGACGCCTGTAGGGAGCCGAAGACGAACAGCGGAATGCGGACCAGTACGAGGGCGGAGAGCAGTGCGCCGGCGGCCGCTGTGTCGGACGGGGCGAGCAGCTTGACGTTGATCACGCCGATGTTCACCACGACCTGGGAGAGCAGGCTGGAGGCGGTGAGCAGGCCGAGGCCGCGCAGGAGGGTGGCCCAGGCCACCGGTGGGCCGGCGCCGATGGCGCGCAGCACCGGCGGCAGGGTGAGCAGAACGCTGACCAGCGGGGCGGCGACGAACACGACGCCGTACCAGACGGGGGAGGTCACTCCGGTCAGCCCGAGCAGGGCGACCATGGCGATGCGCAGCCCGCCGTCGATGCCGAGTTGGGTGCCGTACCAGGGGAACAGTTGCAGGCCGGAGAGCACGCCGCGGGTGGCGTAGGCGACGGCCATCGCGGCGAGCGCGGCGACGAGCACGGTGACCATGCTGCCGTCGCCGTCGAAGAGTTTGTCGGCGATGAGGTGACGGCCGGCGGTGATGGCCAGGACCAGGGCGGCCAGCACGGCGGTGGCGACCGCCACGCCGCGGGCCAGGACTGGGCCGGGTGGCTGGCCCTGGCTGTGCCGGGCGGCGACGACCCGGGCGACCTCCTGCTCGATCGGCATGAACACGCCGATGCCCAGGGTGAACACGATCGACCAGAGCACCGACAGGGAGTTGTAGTCGGCCTCGGTGAGGCTGTGCCCGGCGACGGCGAGGTGGACGTAGGAGGCGAGGCCGAGAAGGCCCAGCCCGGCACCGACAGCGATGGTGCCGGGCGGGATCAGGCGGAGCAGGCGACGGATCACCGGCGGATGAGCGCCAGCGTGAGGACGGCGAACGCGCGGCCGAGGTAGATCATCGCCCGGGCGGGGGAGTGGCTGGGCGTGCCGGCCATCCGCTTGCGCATGGCGACGGGCACCTGCCGGATGCGGTACCCACGGCGGGCGGTGTGTACCAGGGTCTCCACCGTGTCGCCGAGGTACTCGGCCGGGTACCAGGTGGCGAACATGTCGATGACCCGCCGGTTGGCGGCCCGGAAGCCGGAGGTGGTGTCGGTGAGCTTGGTGTGGGCGACCCGGGACAGCACGGCGGAGAGCATCACCATCGCCCAGCGGCGGGGGCCGCGGACGGTGTAGTCGCCCTCTCCGGCGAAACGGGCGCCGATGACGAGGTCGTTGTCGTCGAGCAGGTCGACGAGCTTCGGCACGTACCGGGGGTCGTGCTGGCCGTCGGCGTCGATCTGGATGGCGACGTCGTAGTTGTGGTCGCGGGCGTAGCGGTAGCCGAGGCGCATGGCCCCACCGACGCCGAGGTTGTACGGCAGTTTGGCGACCTGGGCGCCGGCGGCGGCGGCGACGGCGGCGGTTTGGTCGGTGGAGCCGTCGTCGACGACGAGCACGTCGACGCCGGGCAGTTCGCCGCGGACCTCGCCGACGACGTCGGCGATGGAACCCGACTCGTTGAGGGCCGGGATGATGATCAGTGTGCGCTTGCCGTTAACCATCGTTCGACACCAGTTCGTCACGGGCCGCCCGGTCCGCGTCGATCTGTGCGCGGAGCAGAGCGAAGTCTTCGGCCAGGGTGCGGGTCTCTTCTTCGAGTGCGCTGACCTCCCAGCTCAGGTGCACGCACACGAGCAGCAGGAAGACGATGCCGAGGAAGAGCACCAGGCTGACACCGGAGGCGACGCCGAGGAGTTCGGCGACGTTGTCGAGCAGCCGGGGGAACAGGGACAGCGGGATCACGACGACCAGTACGGCGAGCCAGAGCATGCCGTACTTCTCGCGCAGTTGGCGACGGCGCAGCAGCTCGACGATGGTGCCGAGGAGCAGTAGACCGGTCAGGCCGGTGACCAGGGTGAGCTTCATGCGACCTTCCACGGGGCGGGTGGAGCGGGGGAGTGGAACGCGTCAACCAGGGCGCTGTGCCAGTCGGGAAGCGGCGGCAGACCCACGGCTGCCCAGCGGCTGTGCCCTAGCACACTGTACGCAGGCCGGGGGGCGGGACGCGGATACCGGTCGCTGGTGGTGGGTCGAATCCGGTCCGGGTCCAGCCCGGCCAGCGTGAACGCGGCGCGGGCCAGCCCGTACCAGGTGGTCTGCCCGGCGCAGGTGCCGTGGTAGACGCCGGGGGCCGCGTTGCCGGCCAGCGCCGCGTCGGCGAGCGCGACGAGTCGCTCGGCGAGCGCGTAGGACCAGGTGGGCTGGCCGTGTTGGTCGTCGACCACGTCGAGGTGTTCGCGCTGGGTGGCGAGTCGGAGCATGGTGGCGACGAAGTTCGGGCCGTGGGCGCCGTACAGCCAGGCGGTGCGCACGACATACCCGGTGTCGGGTAGCAGCCGCGCGACGGCCTGTTCGCCGACCAGCTTGCCGCGGCCGTAGGCGTTGACCGGCGCGGTGGGCGCGTCCTCCGGGTACGGGTTGTCCGCGTTGCCGGCGAGGACGTAGTCGGTGGAGACCTGGATCAGCCGGGTTCCGTCGGTGGCGCACGCCGCGGCCAGGTTGGCCACGGCGTCGCCGTTGATGGCGGTCGCCGCGGCCTCGTTGGTTTCGGCGGCGTCGACGTTGGTCCACGCCGCCGCGTTGATCACCAGGTCGTGTTCGGCGACGGCGGCGGACACCGCCGCGCGGTCGGTGACGTCCAGGTCGGCGCGGGTGGCGGCGGTCACCTTGAGGTCGGGCCGTGCCCCCAGCACGGTGACCAGGTCCCGGCCGAGCATCCCGCCCGCGCCGGTGACGAGTACTCGGGTCATGCGGTCGGCGCGGACTTGAGGGGTTCCCACCAGCTGCGGTTGTCCCGGTACCAGCGGACGGTGTCGGCGAGGCCCTGGTCCAGGGTGATGCTGGGGTGGTAGCCGAGCTCTTCGCTGATCTTGGTGATGTCGAGGGAGTAGCGGCGGTCGTGGCCCTTGCGGTCGGTGACCGGGACGACCCGGTCCCAGCCGGCGCCGCAGGCGTCCAGCAGCAGGCCGGTGAGTTCCTTGTTGGTCAACTCGGTGCCGCCGCCGATGTTGTAGACCTCGCCGGCGCGGCCCTTCTGCTGGACGAGGGCGATGCCGCGGCAGTGGTCGTGCACGTGCAGCCAGTCCCGGATGTTGCCGCCGTCGCCGTAGAGGGGGACGGTGCCACCGTCGAGCAGGTTGCTGACGAACAGCGGGATGACCTTCTCGGGGAACTGGTACGGGCCGTAGTTGTTGGAACAGCGGGTGACGACCACGTCCATGCCGTGGGTGCGGTGGTACGAGAGCGCGAGCAGGTCGGAGCCGGCCTTGGACGCCGAGTACGGCGAGTTGGGGGCGAGCGGCCAGGTCTCGGTCCAGGAGCCCTCGTCGATCGAGCCGTAGACCTCGTCGGTGGAGACGTGCACGAACCGGCCGGTGCCGTGGCGTAGCGCCGCGTCGAGCAGCGTCTGGGTGCCCAGCACGTTGGTGGTGACGAACGGCGCGGCACCGGCGATCGAGCGGTCGACGTGTGACTCGGCGGCGAAGTGCACGATCACGTCGTGCTCGGCCACCACCTCGTCGACCACGACCGGGTCGCAGATGTCGCCCTGCACGAACCGCAGTCGCGGGTCGTCGCGGACGGGTTCGAGGTTGGCCAGGTTGCCCGAGTAGGTCAGCTTGTCCAGCACGGTCACCACGGCCGGCTCGATCGGCGGCACGCCGTCTGCACTGCCGAGGGGCTTGCCCAGCAGCAGGCGAACGTACTCCGACCCGATGAATCCGGCTCCGCCGGTGACGAGGATCCTCACGGGTCCGGAAGTATACGCGACAGGCGGCGCGGGGCCGGGTATGCGACCCCCGCACAACATGTCCGGGTGCGGCTAGATGTCCGGGTGCGGCTAGGCTTCCCCGGTGCGTGGAATCCTACTTGCCGGCGGCACCGGGTCGCGGCTCTGGCCGATCACCCGGGCGGTCTCGAAGCAGCTGATGCCGGTCTTCGACAAGCCGATGATCTACTATCCGCTCTCCACCCTGGTGATGTCCGGGGTTCGGGAGATCCTGGTGATCACGACTCCGGACGACCAGGACCAGTTCCGTCGGCTGCTCGGCGACGGCAGCCAGTTCGGGCTGCGGCTGGAGTACGTCTCCCAGGAGCGCCCGGAGGGCATCGCGCAGGCGTTCATCCTCGGCGCGGACTTCATCGGCGACGAGGCGGTGGCGCTGGTCCTCGGCGACAACATCTTCCACGGCGTGGGTCTGGGTCGACAGCTCGACGACCACGGTGACCTGGTCGGCGGACGGGTCTTCGCCTATCAGGTGGCCAACCCGCAGGAGTACGGCGTGGTCGACTTCGACGCCGATGGCCGGGTGCTCTCGATCGAGGAGAAGCCGGCCCGGCCGAAGTCCCGCTACGCGGTGCCCGGCCTCTACTTCTACGACAACCGGGTGGTGGACATCGCCCGCAAGCTCACGCCGAGCGCCCGCGGCGAGCTGGAGATCACGGCGGTCAACGAGGCGTACCGGGAGTGGGGCGAGCTGTCGGTGACGGTGCTGGATCGGGGCACCGCCTGGCTGGACACCGGCACGTTCACCTCGATGATGCAGGCCGCCGAGTTCGTCCGGGTGGTCGAGGAGCGACAGGGCCTCAAAATCGGTTGCATCGAGGAGGTCGCCTGGCGGGCCGGCCTGATCGACGACGCGCAGTTGCGCGCGCTCGCCGAGCCGCTGACCAAAAGCGGTTACGGCGACTACCTGCTCGGGCTGCTGAGCGATCAGGCCGAGCGCGACGGGGGTTCCTGGTGAAGATCCGGGAGCTGAGCATCGAGGGCGCCTGGGAGATCACCCCCCAGCAGCACGGTGACCCGCGTGGCATGTTCATGGAGTGGTACCGCTTCGACAAGCTCGCCGAGGCGGTGGGGCATCCGCTGCGGTTGGCCCAGGCCAACCTGTCGGTCTCAGCGCGTGGCGTGGTGCGCGGCGTCCACTTCGCCGACGTTCCGCCCGGCCAGGCCAAGTACGTCACCTGTGTGCGGGGCGCGGTACTCGACGTGATCGTGGACCTGCGGGTGGGTTCGCCGAGCTTCGGCCGGTGGGAGGGCGTCCGGCTGGACGACACCGACCGTCGGGCGGTCTACCTCAGCGAGGGGCTGGGGCACGGGTTCTGCGCGTTGACCGACGACGCGACGTTGAGCTATCTCTGCTCGACCACCTACAACCCGACCGGCGAGCACGCGGTGCACCCGCTGGACGAGGAGTTGGGCATCGAGTGGCCCGCCGACGTTCCGCTGCTGTCCGCGCGCGACGACGCGGCGCCGACCCTGGCGCAGGCCCGCGAGCGGGGCCTGCTGCCCGAGTACGACAGCTGCCGGCGGTTCGTGGCGAGCCTCGGCCCGGACGGAATGTCGCACTCAACCGGTATGTGACCGCGCTCGGGGCACGACCTGTGGTCTGACAGTGACGAACCGGGCCTCCGGGCGGCTAATGTCACACCATGGAGCGGCGAATCTTCGGCCTCGAGACCGAGTACGGCGTCACCTGCACCTATCGCGGGCAGCGGCGGCTGTCCCCGGACGAGGTCGCGCGGTATCTGTTCCGTCGCGTGGTGTCCTGGGGTCGGTCGAGCAATGTCTTCCTGCGCAATGGGGCCCGGCTCTACCTGGACGTCGGGTCGCATCCGGAGTACGCGACACCGGAGTGCGACTCGGTGACCGATCTGGTCGCCCACGACCGGGCCGGCGAGCGGATCCTGGAGGGCCTGCTCGTCGACGCGGAGAAGCGGCTGCACGACGAGGGCATCGCGGGTGAGATCTACCTGTTCAAGAACAACACCGACTCGGCCGGCAACTCGTACGGGTGCCACGAGAACTACCTGGTCTCCCGGCACGGCGAGTTCGGCCGGCTCGCCGACGTGCTCATCCCGTTCCTGGTCACCCGGCAGTTGATCTGCGGGGCCGGCAAGGTCCTGCAAACCCCGCGCGGCGCGGTCTACTGCCTCTCGCAGCGGGCCGAGCACATCTGGGAGGGCGTCTCCTCGGCGACCACCCGCAGCCGCCCGATCATCAACACCCGGGACGAGCCGCACGCCGACGCCGAGCGTTACCGGCGGCTGCACGTGATTGTCGGCGACTCCAACATGAACGAGGTCACCACGCTGCTCAAGGTCGGCACCGCCGACATCGTGCTGCGGATGATCGAGGCGGGGGTGGTGATGCGCGACCTCTCGCTGGAAAACCCGATCCGGGCCATCCGGGAGGTGTCGCACGACATCACCGGCCGGCGCAAGGTGCGGCTGGCCAACGGTAAAGAGGTCAGCGCCCTGGACATCCAGCAGGAATACCTGGCCAAGGCCACCGAGTTCGTCGAGCGGCGCGGCGGCGACCAGGCCGCCAAGCGGGTCGTCGAGCTGTGGGGCCGGGTGCTCAACGCGGTGGAGAGCGGCGACCTGGAGCCGGTCTCCCGGGAGATCGACTGGGTCAGCAAGCTGCGGTTGATCGAGCGGTACCAGCGCAAGCACGACCTGCCGCTGTCGCACCCCCGGGTGGCGCAGATGGATCTGGCCTACCACGACGTGCGCCGTGGCCGGGGCCTCTACGGGCTCCTGGAGCGCCGCGGCGACGTCGACCGGGTGACCACTGACCCGGAGATCTTCGAGGCGAAGGAGACCCCGCCGCAGACCACCCGGGCCCGGCTGCGGGGCGAGTTCATCCGGCACGCCCAGGAGAAGCGCCGGGACTTCACCGTCGACTGGGTGCACCTGAAGCTCAACGACCAGGCGCAGCGCACCGTGCTCTGCAAGGACCCGTTCCGGGCGTACGACGAGCGGGTGGAGCGGCTGATCGCCAGCATGTGACGGGTCGCCGGCCCCGGCGGTGGTGTGTGTCGGCGGGGCCGGCCAGCCCGGTAGGCTGAGCGCGCCATGACGACTTCTGGACCTTCCGACCGCTCCGAGCGCGGCACCGAGCGGCAGAACTGGGTCGAACGCCGGCGGGAGAAGATCCGCGCCGAGATCGACCGTAACCGGCGCGGTGACTACACGGTGCCGACCTGGGTGCTGGCCCTGGCGCTGGTGCTCATCGTGGGCGGCTGGCTAGCCCTGATCTTCCTGGCCTAACCCCACCCCACCACCTCGCGCTTCGCCCCCGCCCTCGCCTGCGTCGATCATGAAGTTATTGCCTGCTGCCTCGGCGTGTCGCGGCAATAACTTCA
>NZ_JBEXHP010000087.1:0-24913 GCF_040607895.1 Micromonospora sp. NPDC005220 | reverse complement strand
TCGCGACCTGGACCGGCGCCTGCATCACCTGCCACCAACCCGTGAAACCGCTACACCGCAACAAACGCCACCGAACCTAACAAAGCACTACTAGGGCGTGTGTCGAAGCCCCTGGCCGGCCTGCGGTGGCCCCGAGCGGACGTCTCAGCCGGCGCGGCGGCGGCGCTGTAGGGCCAGGCCGGCGGTGACCGCGCCGGCGACCAGCCCGGCCGCCGCGGTCGACGGTACGGCGATCTTGACCGCTCGCCGGCCGGTGCGGAAGTCCCGCACCTCCCAGCCGTGCTGGCGGGCCTGCCGCAGCAGCATGCCGTCCGGGTTGACGGCCACCGCCCGGCCCACCATGCGGAGCAGCGGCAGGTCGTTCGCCGAGTCGCTGTAGGCCGCGCAGCGGGCCAGGTCGAGCCCTTCCACGGCGGCGAGCTGGGTGACCGCCTCGGCCTTGGCCGGCCCGTGCATCAGGTCACCCATCAACCGCCCGGTGTACGCCCCGTCCACCACCTCGGCCACCGTGCCGATGGCGCCGGTCAGGCCGAGCCGGGCGGCGATGACCCGGCCGATCTCGACGGGGGCGGCGCTGACCAGCCAGACCCGCTGACCGTCGTCCAGGTGACGCTGAGCGAGCTGGTGGGTGCCGGCCCAGATCCGGGGGGCCATCAGCTCGTCGAAGATCTCCTCGGCGAGGTGCTCGACCTCGTTGACCCGCCAGCCCCGGACGAACGCCAGCGCCGCCTCCTTGGCCAGCGACATGTCGCCGGCGTGTTCCCGGGCCAGCAGCCGGAAGCGGAGCTGCTGCCAGGCGAATCGGGCCAAATCAGCGGTGGTCACGTAGTTTCGGGAGGCGAGCCCACGGGCGAACCAGTAGATCGATGCGCCCTGCATCATCGTGTTGTCCACGTCGAAGAACGCCGCGGCGGTCGAATCGGGTGCGCTGACCGTGACCAGGTCGGTCTCCGCCCAGCCCGCGGTGTGCCCCTCGGCGTCGGTGCTGACCGTCACCTTACGGCTACGCGCCACGCGATTCCCCTCCTCACCGGTACGACGGATGCTCCCTGGCGAGGGTATCCGCCGCAGACGGGCGACCGGCCGAGCACACAGCGAACTGTGGCGCGGCCGGTCGGACGTGCGGTATAGGGGCGCGGGTCAGCGAGCCCCGGGGCAGGCGCTCGGGGCCGGGCCGAGGGCGTCGCTGGCGGTCGGTGCCGGCTGGCCGCAGACGATCGCGGCGCGCAGGTCGTCCGAGCGTTCCCGGATGCTGTCCAGCAGCAGCAGCGACCGGTGGGTCCGGTCCCGGTCGACGCGGGTGCTCCCGTCGAGCAGGCCGCGTACGGCCCGGCGCTGACTCGACACGAAGGTGTTCAGGGTGTCCAGGCTGCCCGGCTCGGCCCGTTGCACCGCGGCCGAGGTGAGCAGGCGGACTCCCTGCCGGCTGTCGGCGTCCATGTCGTCGAGGACCGCGCTGTAGCCGATCCGGTCACCGCGCAGCTTGGCGGCTTCGCCAACTCTGGTCCGGGCGAAGTCCAGGAAGAGTTGGCCTCGGCTGATGTCCGAGCTGGCCAGGGCGAGCTGGGCCCGTTCGGTGGAGCGCTTCATGCCGTACAGCGCGTCACCGGGCACCGCGTTCTCGCTGGCGGCGGAGATTCCGGAGACGGCGATGGCACCGGCGGCGATGCCGACCAGGATCGCGCCCCGGGCTCGGGCCCGCCGGGCGGTGACCGCCGGCAGTAGCCGCCCCCGGGTGGTCGTCGCGGCCGGTTCGCTGACCGCCGCCGGTGTGCTGCCCAGCCCTTCCCGCTCGGCGGTGGCGAGCAGCATCGCCCGCAGGCCGGTGCGGAATTCCTGGTCCACCTCGACAGCCGGGGGGTCGACGCTGAGCCGCTGACCCACTGCGACGAGCGGCGCGAGTTGACCGTCCACCCGGGATCGCACGTGGTGCCGCCGAGCGCCGTTGGCTTCGTCGAGAAGCTGCGCGAAGCGCTCCGCGCGCCGGCGGGAGAAGAGGGTGTTGTCCACCGCAGGCACCTCCTCTCGCTGGTCACGGCCGGTCGGCCGCCGTCGTTGCCAGCGACCGGGCGGCAGTGTGGCACCACGGAGGTGAGGTGCCGCCGGCATGCCGGTCGGACCTCGGTGACCCGGGCCTGCCGGGACATCCACCGGTCGCACCCGGAGAAACGCGGCGGGCCGGGCACGGGTTACGGGCCCGGCGGAGCGGAAATTACAGAAAGTGATGGTCATCACCAAGCGGCACCGACTCTGAGCTGCGCGGGCGTTGATCGACGTACGTCGATCCTGTCGTAACAACCTACGGCTGGAAGCCGTCGGGCAGGAGCCGGGCCAGGGCGCGGACGGCACGGTACTGGAGGGCCTTGATGGCCCCCTCGTTCTTGCCCATCGCGCGGGCCGTCTCGGCGACCGAGAAGCCCTGGAGGAAGCGCAGCACGATGCACTCGTGCTGCTCCGGGTTGAGCTGCTTCACGGCGGTGAGGAGCGCGACGTTGGTGATGTGCTCCACCACCGCCGCCTCCGGGCTGCCCTCCGGGCCTCGGTCCTCCCGGTCGGCGTCGAGCACGTCGCCGGTGGTGACCTCCAGCCGGTACCGGCCCGACTTGAAGTGGTCCGCGACCAGGTTGCGGGCGATCGTCACCAACCAGGCGCCGAGGTCTCGGCCCTGCCAGGTGAAGCTGCCGATCCGCTTGAGCGCGCGTAGGAAGGTGTCCGAGGTGAGATCCTCGGCGAGTTGCCGGTTGCCGACCCGGAAGTAGACGAACCGGAAGACGGTGTCCACGTACCGGTCGTAGATCAGACCGAACGCCTCGGACTCGCCGGCCTGGGCCCGCTCGATCAGCGTCCAGACCTCGGTTGCCGGGTCGGACGGGTCCGGGCGGCTCGGGAAACCGGGCGGCGGGGTGGCGATGGTGGCCGGCACCGCCGGGATCACCGCTGTCTCACCCGCCGCCGGGTCGGTGGTGACCGCCGGTGTGTCGCTCACCCGACGCCCCTGCACGGGCATGGTGGGTCGGGGCGGTACGGCGACCCGGCCGCCGGCCGGCTTCGCGTTTCCGCCGGGCACCGCGGGCCGCGGCGGTGGCTCGTTGTGGTGTGGCCGGCTGCGGATCCGCTGCGCCGCACCGTCACTCCGCCCGCCGCCGTGCTGCTCGTCCAGTGGGGCACGGGCTGCTGGCCGCTCGTTGACGTGGGAGCGGGCCGGCTGACCGGTCAGGCCGACCGGGCGTTCCGCGTAACCAAAGGTGGTCACCGTGTTGCCCCCGTCCCGTCGGTCGCCGGGCGGGCCGGTCTGGGTCTCGTCGGGGCGGACCGACCGGGTGACCGGTCGGGCAGGACGGTCGCGGGGGTTGCCGACTGGCGGCAATTCCCCTGGAGGTGCGGGTCCAATGCGCTCACAGGCACGGGGGCCTCCTCGGGCTGAGGGGTGTCGACTCACGGCAAATGGGGTGACCCGACCCGAGTGATGATAGGGCCAACGTCACCCGCGCGTGGCAAGTCCGTTACACAAGGCGGAAGTATTTCCCGCTCTGTCGCACCGGCGGCGGACCGGTTGTCCGTCGTGTGCGATTGACTTTCCGCCGACCCGGTGTTCCTGGATGGATGCCCAGGTCGGAGGCGTACAGCCATTCGGCTGGCCCGGCGCTCCGGCCGGTCGGACGGTGCGGCCGAACTGCCCGTGGCCGGCGTCGCACGTCCCATCGCCCGGACCTGATCGGATCGCCGGTGGCACACCGGACAGTCCCGTACATGGGACTGTGGCGCTGCCGTCTCCCGGGCGTGAAGCTGGCCGTTGGGGCGTGGCTCGTCGCCGTCCGCTGTGCCAGACTCGATCACCGTGCAGGACGCCTCGGAAAGCATCGCGCCGAACCTCGCCGACCGGGTCCGCCGGGCGGCTCTCGACCGCGCCGACCGGCCCGCGCTGCACTGGCGTGAGCAGACCCTGAGCTGGTCCGAACTGGACGCTGCAGTGGACGCCGCCGCCCGCGGCCTGTCCGCCGCCGCGCCACCCACCGAACCCGGCGGTACGCCGCCACGCATCGCCATCGCACTGCCCAACACGCCGGACTTCGTGATCGCCTGGCTCGGCGCCCTCCGCGCCGGGCTGATCACCGTGCCGGTCAACCCCGGCTTCACCGCTCCGGAGCTACGGCACGTGCTGGCCGACTCCGGCGCGTCGGTGCTCATCGCCACCGACCGCGTTCGGGCTCTGGTCGCCGATGTGGCCGCCGAGCTGCCCGCGCTCACCGCCCGGTACGGCACGCCACCGACCGCCGAGGCGCCCGGACCGGCGCCCCGCCCTCGACGAGGCGGCGCCGACCTGGCCGTACTGCTCTACACCTCCGGCACCGAGGGGCGACCCAAGGGAGCGATGCTCTCGCACCAGGCGCTGCTCGCCAACCACGAACAGGTCGCGGAGATCGAGCCGCCGGTGGTCGGGCCGACGGACACCGTGCTCCTCGCGTTGCCGCTGTTCCACGCGTACGGGCTCAACTCGGGGCTCGGCGCGGTCGTGCACCACGGCGCGACCGGCGTGCTGCTCGACGAGCCGGGCCCGACGGCCGGGCTGGACGAGATCGCCCGGCACCGGGTCAGCGTGCTGGTCGGCGTACCGTCGATGTTCCTGACCTGGGCCGGTGCCGCCACGGCCCGCGCGGCCACCGCGTCGGTGCGGGTGGCGGTCTGCGGCGCGGCGCCGCTCGAACCCGCGGTCGCGGCGCGCTTCACGGAGGTCACCGGGCATCAGGTGCACATCGGGTACGGCCTCACCGAGACCGCGCCGGTGCTCACCTCCACCCTGGTCGGCGGGGTGGCCAAGCCGGGTTCGATCGGCCGCCCGCTGCCCGGTGTGCGGTTACGCCTGGTCGGCGCCGACGGAGTGGACCTGTGGCGCGACGGGCTGGCCGTCCCCGACGACGACCCGGACGAGCTGGACATCTCCGACGTGGCGCCGGGCACCGACCCGGGGCAGATCGTCGCGTGCGGCCCCAACCTCTTCACCGGCTACTGGCCCGACGGTCGGGGCGGCCCGGACGCCGACGGATGGTGGGGCACCGGTGACATCGCGTACGCCGACGAGGACGGCGACCTCTTCCTGGTCGACCGGCTCGGCGAGTTGATCCTGGTCAACGGGTTCAACGTCTATCCGCACGAGGTCGAGCTGGTGCTCGCCGGGCACCCCGCGGTGGTCGAGTCGGCGGTACTGGGTGTGCCGCACCCGAGGACCGGCGAGACTGTGCGGGCGTACGTGGTGCCGGTGCAGGGCCGACCGGTGACCAGCGAGGAGCTGCTCGCCCACTGCGCACGGAACCTGGCCCGGTTCAAGTGCCCGACCGCCGTCGAGTTCGTCGACGCCCTGCCGCACTCGGCGATCGGCAAGGTACGCAAGACCCAGCTCCGGTCGGCGACGCCGACCGACCGCACGGAGGTAACCAATGGTCACTGACGCCCGCCTCGCCCTGATCACCCGACCCGGCTGTCACCTGTGCGACGACGCCAAGGCGGCACTCGACCGGGTGGTGGCGGTCACCGGCGACAAGTGGGTCGAGTGGGACGTCACCGACGACGAGGGGCTGGAGCGGGAGTACGGGGACCGGCTGCCGGTGGTGATGCTCGACGGCAAGGAGCACGGCTACTGGCGGGTGGAGGAGGACCGGCTGCTGCGGGACCTGACCACGCCGCAGCTCTGAGGAGTGCCTATGGTGCTCTGATGACCTCTGCGCACCCACACCTGGTCTGGGACTGGAACGGCACCCTGCTCAACGACCTCAGTCTGGTGGTGTCCGCCACCAACGTCGTGTTCGCGAGCCTGGGCGGGCCGACGGTCACCCTGGACGAGCACCGGGTGCGGTTCCGCAGGCCGATCGCCGAGTACTACGCCGAGGTGCTCGGGCAGGCCGTGAACGACGACGAGTTCGGCCGACTGGACAAGATCTTCCACGACGCGTACCGCACCGGGTTGACCACCTGTGAGCTGGCCGACGACGCCCGCGCCGCGATGGCCGCCTGGCCGGGCAGCCAGAGTCTGCTGTCCATGTGGTTCCACGAGGAGCTGGTCCCGACCGTGCACACGTACGGGTTGACCAGCCACTTCGCCCGCGTCGACGGGCTGCGGGCCACGGTCGGCGGCGGCCGCAAGGCCGAACCGCTCCAGCTGCACCTGGCCGAGCTGAGCGTGGACGGCAGCTCTGTGGTGCTGATCGGCGACTCCATCGACGACGCGGACGCGGCGCTCGAGGTGGGCGGCCGTGCCGTGCTCTACACCGGCGGCTTCACCGACCCGGCCCGGCTGCGCGCCTCCGGTCACCCGGTCGCCGACACCCTCATCGAGGCGGTGACCCTGGCCCGGGAGGTCAGTTCCGCAGGTAGGTGAGGACGGCCAGCACCCGCCGGTGCTGTTCGGTGTCCGGCGGCAGGGTGAGCTTGGTGAAGATGTTGCGCACGTGCTTCTCCACCGCGCCGTCGCTGACCACCAGGGCGCGCGCGATGGCGGTGTTCGAGCGCCCCTCGGCCATCAGGGCGAGCACCTCGCGCTCCCGGGGGGTCAGCTCGCGCAGCGGGTCGTCCCGGCGGCGTCGGGCGAAGAGCTGACCGACCACCTCCGGGTCGAGCACCGTGCCGCCGCCCGCCACCCGGCGCAGCGCGTCCAGGAACTCGTCGATCGCGGCCACCCGGTCCTTGAGCAGGTAGCCGATCCCGCCGCCGGCGCCGCCGGTGGTGGCGAGCAGATCATCGGCGTACGAGACCTCGACGTACTGGGAGAGCACCAGGATCGGGGTACGCGGCACCAGCCGGCGGGCCTCCACCGCGGCCCGCAACCCCTCGTCGGTGTGCGACGGCGGCATCCGGACGTCGACGATCGACACGTCGGGCCGGTGCTCGACCACCGCCTCGACCAGGGCGTCCCCGTCCCCGACGGCGGCCACCACCTGGTGCCCGCTCTCGGTCAGCAGCCGGACCAGCCCCTCCCGGAGCAGGACGGCGTCGTCGGCGATCACGATGCGCATGGCTGTGTTGTCTACCACGTCCGGCCCGTCGTACCGGCTCGGCGCGATGCCGGATCGCTCATAGCGGCAGCTCGGCGCGGATCTCGGTCGGGCCGCCGGTCGGGCTGACCACCAGCAGTTCGCCACCGGCGGCCCGGACCCGGTCGGCGATGCCGGCCAGCCCGTGCCCCTTCGCCAGGTGCGCGCCGCCCTGCCCGTCGTCGCCCACCCGTACCTGTAGGTGGGTGCCCTGCCGGGCCACGGCCACGGTGGCCTCGGTGGCCCGGCTGTGCTTGGCGACGTTGGTCAACGCCTCGGACACCACGAAGTACGCGGTGTTCTCCACCGCCGGGTCGAGCCGCCCGGCCGGGGTGCCGAGCTGCGGGTCCACCTGGAGCTCGATCGGGATCAGCCCGCGGCCGGCGATCGCGGCCAGGGCGCTGGGCAGGCCCCGGTCGACCAGGATCGGCGGCGCGATGCCCCGGGACAGCGCCCGCAGCTCGGCCAGCGTGTCCCGGGTCTGGGTGACCGCCTCGTCGATGGTGCGGCCGGCGGCCTGCGGGTCCGAGGCGAGCTGCATCCGGGCGCGGCTGAGGTCCATCGCCAGCCGGACCAGGCGCTGCTGGGGGCCGTCGTGGATGTCCCGTTCCAACCGGCGTAGCGCGGACGCCTCGGCGGACACCGCGGCCCGCTTCTGCTCCTCCAGCACGGTGATCCGGTCGCGCATCTCGGCCACCCCGGTCAGCATGGCCTTGGCGAAGCTGGCCTGGAGCAGTGCGCAGCCCCGCACCACGATCGGCAGGGTGATCAGGAAGAACACCCCGAGCGCGGTGTACAGGCCGATCCGGGCGGTGGTCGAGTCGCCCAGACCGAGCAGCTGGGCCAGGTCCTGGTCACCCTCGCCCTCGGCCCGGGGCAGGGCCCAGTCGTAGGCCCAGTAGAGCGAGCCGGTGACCGCCGCGGCCCACCAGGCCACCGTCAGCACGAAGGTGCCCACCGCCGCGATCAACCGCAGGATGCCGTGGGCCAGGTCGAGCCAGGACTGGGCGTCCCGCATCGGCACGAAGATCCGCCGCCAGACGTTCGCGCCCGCCTCGGGCAGCCGGTAGTGCGGCCGGATCCGGGGTTGATGGAGCACCGCAGGCAGCCGCAGCCGCTCGACGTCGGCCAGCCCGCGGGCGGCGTACAGGGTGCCGCTGAGGATCGGCAGACCGATCACCGTGACCACCAGGCCGATGCCGACCGCGAGGCCGACGACGAGGACGACGAAGCTGGCCAGCGCCAGGGGCAGGCCGAGCACCACGTACCCGGAGTCGACGAAGAGTTGGCGGGGGATGCTCGGTGCCAGCGTCGGTCGGTCGCTGGTGGCGGCAACGGCGGTCATACCCAAAGGCTAGGCAGCTGGGCTCGGTGTCCCCATCCCGAAACCCCGCCTCTCCTCCGTAGTGCTGCCCCTACCACCGCCGGCACGACCCGGCCAGGCCCCGGCGCGGGATTGGTCAGAGAAGTCGGGATTGAGCAATAATCGCCCGGGACCGCGGGTGGACCTGGGCGTTCAATCGATCTTGTGGAATGGAGGTGCTGGTGAGGTCGCGCCACGCAGCGGCAAGATCGCGATTTGTGCACGTCTTCACAAGCGCCTACGCTGTGACTCCGACGCGCCCTGCTAGCACAGCCGGCAACCTCGGTCGCCAGCGGGAGTCCACAAACGGCCGACCAGCGGAGTTGGCCGAGGATCGCACCGCACGGAGTCTCATGAGTCAGCAGCACCGTCACCCAGGCGCGCCCGGCCGCGCCGGTGCCGTACCGGCGCTCCCGGACCTGCCCGAGGCGACCGTCGCTCGGCTTCCGGAGTACCTGCGCGCGCTGCACAACCTCGCCGACGCCGGACACGAGACGATCTCCAGCGAGGGTCTCTCGGCCGCCGCCGGAGTCAACTCCGCCAAGCTCCGCAAGGACCTCTCACACCTCGGCTCGTACGGCACCCGGGGCGTCGGCTACGACGTCGCGCTGCTGATCGAGCAGATCGAGTATGTGCTCGGGCTCACTCAACGCCGGGCGGTCGCCCTGGTCGGCGTGGGTAATCTCGGTCACGCTCTGGCCGGCTACGACGGCTTCGCCAGCCGGGGCTTCCGGATCGCCGCACTGCTCGACGCCGATCCCTCCCGGGTCGGTGAGGAGATCAACGGCCTGGTAGTCAGGCATGTCGACGACCTGCCGACGGTCGCCGCCGAGGAATCCCTCGCGATCGGCGTGATCGCCACCCCGGCCGCCGCCGCCCAACAGGTAGCCGACCAGCTGGTCGCCGTCGGCGTGACGAGCATCCTCAACTTCGCGCCGTGCGTACTCTCGGTTCCGGAGGGGGTCGACGTGCGCAAGGTCGACCTCGCCATCGAGCTGCAAATTCTGTCCTTCCACGAGCACCGCAAGGCGTCGCTGACCGCGCTGCCCGCCACCGGCGGGTCCGCTCTCACCGCCCTGCCGGGCGGGTTCGCGGCCACCGACACCCAGGAGGCGATCGGCACGTGAAACTGCTTGTCGTCGGCGCGTCCTACCGGACCGCCCCGGTCGCCACGCTGGAGCAGCTGGCCGTGCCCCCCGCCGACCTGACCCGCACACTCGACCGCCTGGTCGCCCAGCCGTACGTGACCGAGGCGGTGATCGTCTCCACCTGCAACCGGGTGGAGGTCTACGCCGCCGTGTCCGGTTTCCACGGTGGGCTCGGTGACGTCTGCGCGGTGCTGGCCGAGCAGGCCGGCAGCACCCCGGCGGCGCTCGCCAGCAACCTGTACGTGCACTACGACACCGCTGCCGTGGACCACGTCTTCCGGGTCGCCTCCGGCCTGGACTCGATGGTGGTGGGCGAGGCGCAGATCCTCGGCCAGCTGCGTGACGCGTACCACTGGGCCACCGGCGCCGACTCGGCCGGCCGGCTGCTGCACGAGCTGATGCAGCAGGCGTTGCGGGTCGGCAAGCGGGCCCACGCCGAGACCGGCATCGACCGGGCCGGCCAGAGCGTCGTCACCGCCGCGCTGGAGCTGGCCGCCGGGCACCTCGACGGTGACCTCGTCGGCCGCCCGGCCCTGGTGGTCGGCGCCGGCGCGATGGGTTCGCTCGGGGTGGCCACGCTGTCCCGGCTGGGCGCCGGGCCGCTCATCGTCAGCAACCGGGGCGCCGACCGGGCCGTCCGGCTCGCCGAGTCGTACGGGGCGAGCGCCGCGCCGATGACCGAGCTGGCCGACACCCTCTCCACAGTGGACATCGTAGTGGCCGCCACCGCGTCCACCGAACCGGTCCTCACCCGGTCGGTGGTCACCGCGGCGCTGGCCGAACGCGACCCGGCCCGAGGCCCGCTGGTCCTGCTCGACCTGGCCGTCCCGCGCGACGTCGAGGAGGGCGTCGCCGAGCTTCCCGGCGTCGAGGTGATCGACATCGACCGGATGGCGACGCTGCTCGCCGACGGTCCGGCGGCTGCCGACGCCGCAGCCGTCGAACGCATCGTGCTCGGCGAGGTGGAGGGCTTCCTCACCTGGCTGCGCGGCGCCGACGTGGCACCCACCGTGGCCGCGCTGCGCGGCCGGGCCGACGACGTGGTCACCGCCGAGCTGCGCCGGCTCGCCCAGCGTCGCCCCGACCTCGGCGACGACCTGCGGGCCGAGGTGGCCCGCACGGTGCACCGGGTGGTGCAGCGGCTGCTGCACCAGCCCACCGTCAAGGTCCGCCAGTTGGCCGCCGAGCCCGGCGGCGACCAGTACGCGGCACTGCTGCGCGAACTGTTCGACCTTGAGGTGCCGCAGACCTCACCGGTCGACACCGTCCCGGACGTGCTGACCCCCGACCTCGGCCTGGCGCTCCCCGGCACCGACCCGGTGTCCGGAGCCGACGCCGCCGAACCGACCCCACCCACCGGAGGTGCGCGATGACCGCCCCCCTGCGCCTCGGCACCCGGGGCAGCGCCCTGGCGATGGCCCAGTCCGGCCAGGTCGCCGAGGCGCTGACCGCCGCCACCGGCCGCCCGGTCGAGCTGGTCGAGGTGGTCACCGCGGGCGACCGCTCCAGCGCTCCGGTGCACCGGCTGGGCGTCGGGGTGTTCGTCTCCGCCCTGCGCGACGCGCTGACCGCCGGAACGATCGACTTTGCGGTGCACTCGTACAAGGATCTGCCCACGGCTGCCGCCGGTGGGCTGCACATCGCGGCGGTGCCGGCCCGGCAGGACCCGCGCGACGCGTTGGTGGCCCGCGACGGCCGGACGCTCGCCGAGCTGCCGCCCGGAGCTACCGTGGGCACCGGCGCGCTGCGCCGGATCGCCCAGCTGCACGCCCTCGGCCTGCAGCTGGAGGTCACCCCGATCCGCGGCAACATCGACACCCGCCTGGCGCGGGTGCTCGGCCCCGAGGCCGACTTCGACGCTGTCGTGCTGGCCCGGGCCGGACTGGCCCGGATCGGTCGGACCGACGCGATCACCGAGACGCTCGACCCGATGCTGATGCTGCCCGCGCCCGCTCAGGGTGCGCTGGCCGTGGAGTGCCGGGTCGACGATCAGTACCTGGTCGAGCTGCTCGCGGTGCTCGACCACGCACCGTCGCGTGCCGCGGTCACCGCGGAACGCGCCTTTCTGGCAACCCTGGAGGCCGGGTGCAGCGCACCCGTCGCCGCCTATGCCGAGCTCGCCGAAGGCGAGACCGGCGATGAGATCTACCTGCGCGGGGCGGTGATCAGCCCGGACGGTACTCGTGACCTCCGGCTGTCCCGCACCGGAACGCCCGCCGACGCGGCGGAGATCGGTAAGGCACTCGCCGCCGAACTCCTCGACCTCGGCGCCGACTCGATCCTCGGCCACGAAGGACACACCGGCCCGGGGACCCAGCAATTTGGGAGCACAGAATGACCCGCACCCGTAAGCCCGTCGGCCGTATCGCGTTCGTCGGGGCTGGCCCCGGCGACCCCGGCCTGCTGACCCGTCGGGCCCACGACGCCCTGGTCGACGCCGACCAGGTGATCTACGACCGGGGAGTCCCGGAGTCGTTGCTCGCCGTCGTGCGCGCCGAGGCCAGGGACGATGCCGAGTTCACCCCGGCCGAGGGCGCGCCGGGGGACGTGGCGAAGGTGCTGATCTCCGCGGCCCGCTCCGGGCTGAACGCGGTGCACCTGGTCGCCGGCGACCCGTTCGGGCACGACTCGGTGGTCAAGGAGGTGCAGGCGGTGGCCCGCACCGCCGCCCACTTCGAGGTGGTGCCCGGCGTCGGCCAGGCCGAGGGTGTGGCCACCTACGCCGGGGTTCCGCTGCCGGGTGTGCGTACCGCCGCCGACGTCGAGGACGTCAGCGCACTGGACTTCGAGGCGCTGGCCACGGCCGTCGGCCGGGGTTCGCTCGCGCTCGCCGTGGACGCCGGTGACCTCGCCGCCGTCCGGGACGGGCTGCTCGCCGCCGGGGTCGACGGCACCACCGGCGTCGGGGTGACCGGCGACGGCACCGGCGAGACCCAGTACACGACCACGTCGACCGTGGACAGCTTCGTGGCCGCCGCGCTCGGCTTCACCGGCCGGGTGGTGCTCACCGTCGGTGTCGGCGTGGGGCAGCGCGACAAGCTGAGCTGGTGGGAGAACCGTCCGCTGTACGGCTGGAAGGTGCTGGTACCCCGGACCAAGGAGCAGGCCGGGGCGATGAGCGCCCGACTGCGCGCGTACGGGGCGATCCCGTGCGAGGTGCCGACCATCGCGGTCGAGCCGCCGCGCACCCCGGCGCAGATGGAGCGGGCCGTCAAGGGCCTGGTCGACGGCCGGTACGCCTGGGTGATCTTCACGTCGGTGAACGCGGTCCGCGCGGTCTGGGAGAAGTTCGCCGAGCACGGCCTCGACGCCCGGCACTTCGGCGGCGTCAAGATCGCCTGCATCGGTGAGGCCACGGCGGACGCGGTCCGCGCGTTCGGCATCCAGCCGGAGCTGATCCCCGCCGGGGAGCAGTCTTCCGAAGGGCTGCTGGCCGAGTTCTCGCCGCACGACGAGATCCTCGACCCGGTGGGCCGGGTGCTGCTGCCGCGCGCCGACATCGCCACCGAGACGCTCGCCGCCGGGCTCACCGAGCGCGGCTGGGAGGTCGACGACGTGACCGCGTACCGGACGGTGCGGGCCGCGCCGCCGCCCGCCGAGATCCGCGACGCGATCAAGTCGGGCGGGTTCGACGCGGTGCTCTTCACCTCGTCCTCCACCGTGCGCAACCTGGTCGGCATCGCCGGGAAGCCGCACGCCCGGACCGTTGTTGCGGTCATTGGGCCCAAGACGGCGGAGACCGCGACGGAGTTCGGCCTGCGGGTCGATGTCCAGCCGCAGCACGCCTCGGTGCCCGACCTGGTGGAGGCGCTCGCCGCCTACGCCGTCGAGCTGCGTGAGAAGCTGGCCGCCATGCCGGCCAAGCAGCGCCGTGGCTCGAAGGTGCAGGGCCCGACCGCCCTGCGCTTCCGGTAGTCGTTCGAGGAGGGCCTGCCATGTCGTACCCCGAGATCCGGCCCCGCCGGCTGCGCCGCAACCCGGCGATCCGCCGGCTGGTGTCAGAGACCCGGGTCGACCCGGCCGAGCTGGTCGTGCCGATGTTCGTCAAGGAGGGGCTCACCGAGCCCCGCGCCATCGGGTCGCTCCCGGGGGTGCTCCAGCACTCCCGGGACTCGCTGCGCAAGGCGGCGGCCGAGGCGGTCCAGGCCGGTGTCGGCGGGATCATGCTCTTCGGCGTGCCGGAGCAGCGCGACCCGACCGGCTCCGGCGGCATCGACCCGAACGGCATCCTGAACGTCGCCATCCGCGACGTGGTGGCCGAGGTGGGCGATGCCACGGTGGTGATGAGCGACCTGTGCCTGGACGAGTTCACCTCGCATGGGCACTGTGGGCTGCTCACCCCCGACGGCGAGGTCGACAACGACTCCACCCTGGCCGCGTACGCCGAGATGGCGGTGGCCCAGGCCGCCGCCGGGGTCGGCATGGTCGGGCCGTCCGGGATGATGGACGGCCAGGTCGGCGTGGTACGCCGGGCGCTCGACGCCGCCGGTTACCAGGACGTCGCCGTGCTGGCGTACGCCGTGAAGTACGCCTCCGCCTTCTACGGCCCGTTCCGGGAGGCGGTGGAGTCGGCGCTGGAGGGCGACCGGCGCACCTACCAGCAGGACCCGGCCAACCTGCGTGAGTCGCTGCGCGAGGTCGCGCTCGACGTCGCCGAGGGCGCCGACATGGTGATGGTCAAGCCGGCGCTGCCCTACCTCGACGTGGTGTCGGCGGTCCGGGCCGCGGTGGACGTCCCGGTCGCCGCCTACCAGGTCTCCGGCGAGTACGCGATGGTCGAGGCGGCCGCCGCGAACGGCTGGATCGACCGGGAGCGGGTGATGCTGGAGACGCTGACCTCGATCAAGCGGGCCGGCGCGCAGATCATCCTCACCTACTGGGCCGTCGAGGCCGCTCGCCTGCTCCGCCAGCGCTACTGAGCCAACCGGCGGCTCCCGTGCACCGGCCGCGTGGAGCGGCAGACGAAGCCAGTCACATCAGATGACGCGGCTTCAACGCGGGGTTGACCCCGGCCGGCGCATCGCCGGGTCAGCCAGCCCTGGCCGCGATGCCTTCGCGTGAGCCTTTGCTCTGCACCCACCTATGCGACGGCTGGGTCCGGCCATCCCCGGCGGGCGCGGGCCAGCGAGCCAGCGGGCCAGCGAGCCGGCGGGCCGCGACATTTCCGCGCCAGCCTTTGCTCTGCACCCGCGGGTGCGACGGCTACGGTCCGCGACCGGTGCCTATTGGGGTGCAGAGCAAAGGGGGAATTTTTCGGGAGTGCCCCCTGCTCTCTGGCGGCGAGGTGTGCTGCTCAGGCGCTGTCGGTCGCGGTTGCCGCACGGGAGGCGCCTTCGCCCGGGGACGGACGCCGGTTTTCCACAGGTCCCTCCGTTGTCCACAGGCCCGCCAAACGGGACTGCGAGGAACGGAGCGAGCCGGGACGGTGGCAGCATGGACGACTCACCGACACCCCCGCATCCAGGAGCATCCAGCGCCGACAGTTGGACCCCCGACGGCCCGAGCCCCAGCATCGCGCAGCGGAAAGTCATACTCAGCGAGCCCTCCGACACCCCATGGCCGGTCGTTGGCATCGTCCGGGCGGTCCGTCGGCACGCCGACCTGAGCCAACGTGAGCTGGCCCGGTGGGCGGGGGTGCACCACGCAACCGTTGGCCGCATCGAGGCCGGTCGGACTGTTCCGAGCATTGAACTGCTCCGCCGGATCGTCGGAGCCGTCGGATGTCGGCTGGCCGTCGTCGACGAGTTCGGCCGGGTGCTCAGGCCCATGCGGGACTGGGAAGACACCCGCGACGGTGCGGGGCGCCGCTACCCGTCGCACCTGGACACCATCCTCGACCCCGAGCCGGGGGAGTGGTGGGCGGACATCTACGGGCTGGCCCGGCCGCCCGAGACGTTCTACCGCAACCGGGAGGTCCGGGACGCGATGCGTCGGCGCAGCCAATGGGAGGTGCGGGTAGCCAGGCACCGCGGCGACCCACCGCCGCCTCAGCTCTGGCGCTACCGCTGACGCAGGATGGACGACGGCCCGCCGAACCCCCTCGGGGCCGGCGGGCCGTCGTCGACCACGTTCCGCGATCAGTCGTCGTTGGTGATCGTTCCGGTGGCGAGTGGATCGGCCAGCCGCAGCCCGGGCACCCCGGCCACCAGCAGCGTCAGCTTCTCGTCCGCCTCCCGCCTGCGGTCACCGCGCACGGTCACCGGGAAGGCCACCGACGTCTGCCCGGCGGCCAACACCTTGCAACCGGCGTACGCGTCGAAGTCCGATCCTGCCTGCGCCGTGACGCCGACGGTCGCGGCGCAGAGCAGCACCGACTGGGACAGCGGCCGGGACACGGTGGCGCTGAAGGTGAGTTGCCGAGTGCCCTGGTCGCCCTCGGCCACCGCAGCGTCGGCCACGGTCAACGACGCCCTGGACCGGAACCGGGCCACCTGCGGGTCATGGTCACTGGACCCCCGTGACCCGTCACCGGCGAACTCCGCCGGCCAGTCGGCGTTGATGTGCGCCGCCCGCACCTGCACCAGGTCGCCGTAGAACGCGTCGTTGACGAACAGGTGGTCGAGAGTCTGCGCCTGCCCCTCGAAACTGTACGAGTAGGCCGAGGCCGGCACGTCCGCGACGAGGTTGTCCCACAGGTTGTGCAGGCCCGCCTCGTAGAGCGGGGCGAGCTGATCCGACGGCGTCGGCTGCGCGCCGGTGGCGCTGAGCCCCTGGTCCCCAAAGGGCAACGGATCGTCCGGGCGGGGGAAGACGTTCAGGTCCCCGCCGTAGACCACCCGGGCGGTCTGGTCGGCCGCCTCGATCGCGGTGACGATCGCCGCGCCGTAGCGCGCCTGCTCCCGCCGCTGCCCGACCCGGCCGTCCGGGCCGGAGGAGTAGTGGTTGCTGAGCGCGTACAGGGTGAACCGTTCGGTCGAGCCCGGGGCCGCGGCCACGCTGAACTTCCCCAGCTGCGGAGCACGGGTGAAGACGTTGTTCCCGTCCCGACCGGTCGAGGTGTCCACATCCGCCGGCAACACCGCGTTGAGGGCCTTCGGGTTCTGCACGTCGGCGTTGGCCGGCAACCCCGGAGCCCGGTACTGAACGGTCGGTGCCGAGCCCAACAGCGGGTCGTTCGCCGTCGCGGCCGCCAGCGACACCCGATCCGTGCGGTACAGGAAGGCGGCGGTGATACCGCGGGCGTCCGCGCCGGTCCGGTCATAAGCAGCGGCGTACGCGGGGCCACCGGCCGCCGCCACCGTGAGCGCCAACTCCTGGATGCTGTCCGGAGCGCCATCGGCGTTGTTGGTGTCACCGCAGCTCAGGGTGGCCCCGGAGACCGTGCAGATGTCCTGGTCCTCGGCCTCCTGCACCAGGATCAGGTCCGGTGCGTGCAGGTCCTTGACGATCTGGTCGGCGAGGGCGGCCAACTGCTCCCGGTACTCCGCCTCGCTGCCCGGGACGTAGTCGAACGGCGGGTTGACGCCCACGCAGCCGGTGTTACCGGCGAAGTCGCAGCCGTCGAACGGGTCGTCGCGGTAGTCGTACAGGTTCTCCACGTTGTAGGTCGCGACCGCGACCTCCTGGGAACGGTCGGCCGGCTTGGGCGGGTTGTTCTTGGACGGGTCGGCCCCGGCGTCGAACTCGGCCCGCTCGACCTGCACGCCGTACTTCTCGAACGAGTAGTAGACCCCGCCCACCGCGTCCGCCCGCAGCGTGTCGAAGGTGTGCGCCGGCGGGAGCAGCGCGGCGCTGTCCCCGGCGGTGGCCTTCACGCCCATGCTGCCGAGCAGCGTCCGCTGGCCGTTGCCGTCGTCGAAGCGGCGGGTCGGGTCGTTGTCCAGCGGGTGCGAATCACGGAAGACCCGTCGGGAGTACGGGTCGGCGCGGTCCAGCAGCGGGTCGTCGCGGTCGACCACCCACAACTCCGCGTCGGCGGTGGAGGAGAAGACGTCCCGGCCGCTCACCGCGCCGCTGCCCGCGCGTACCCGCATCCGGGAGCCCTCGTGCCGCTCCCAGAAGCGCTGCGCGTCGGTCAGCACGGCCGGCGGCACCGCGTCGGTCACCGCGACCGCGGTGTCCACGTCCAGCCCGCCGCCGATCCGCCGGACCAGCGACGCGCCGGAGAGTTGGGTGAAGTTGTAGTACTCCGACACCCGGGCCCGCAGGACGACCTCGTCGCCGACCGTTGGCAGGTAACCGCCGACCAGCGTGGTGAACGCACCCATGAACACGAAGATGCCGTCGGAGCTGGTCGGGTCCCCGTCGGTGTCGCCAACGCGGCTCTGCAGGAAGAACCCGTGCTGCTCTGCCCCGGCCGAGGTACGGGCCAGGGTCAACTGGGTGATCACGCCGCGTACGTCGTACAGCGTGCTGCTCGTGCCGTTGCCGCTCGCCGGCGCGAGCGGTGACCGGTCGGTCTGACCTGACTCGGCGTCGGTGGTCGGACCCTGCACCTCGCCGACGGTCAGCTCCCGGGTCACCTGCACGGCCAGCGCGCAACTCGCGGTGTCACCGCCCGCGTCGGTCGCGGTGAGGGTGACGGTGTACGCCCCGGCGGCGAGGTCCGCGCTCACGCCGACCGTGGCGCGGGCGGTGCCGCCCACCCCGTCGGCCGGGGTGAACGCGGTACGGGTGATCGAGCCGCTGGCCGGCGTCGGGCTGATCGCGGTCACCGTCAGGTCGACGATCGTGTCGTCGGGATCGGCGGCGGTCACCTCCCGGCTGGCGGCCGTGCCGGCGGCGGTGACCAACGGCCCACCACAGGTCAGCGTGGCCGGCACGTCGACCGGGCCACCGCCGTCCACGGTGTGCGCGCCCAGCCCGTCGAACGTGTCGACGGGGAAGCCGGCCCACTGCGTCGCGGGATCGAACGGGTCCGCCGGGTCGGTGTCACCGGCTGTCACGTTCGGCAGTCGGCGCAGGGTGTTGTCTGCGGTGCTGGTGACGCCGGCACCCCATTCGGTGCCCGGGTCGACGCCGACCTGGCCGATCGAGTCGAGCACGGTGGTGCCCCGGCGCAGCACGATCGCGTCGTCGCCGTTGAAGAGGCTCGCCCCGGTGGTCTGGTCGGCCTGGGCGAGGATCGCGGCGCCGGCCGAGGCGCTGGCGAACACGAACGCGTCACCGGCCGCCACGCTGCCGGTCAGGGCGATCGTGGTGGCCGTGGTGGAGCCGTTGAAGTAGAGCTGCAACTGGTAGCCGCCGGCCGTCAGGTCCACGGCGGCGCCCGTGCCGTTGAACAGCTCGATCGCCTTGTTGTTCGACGAACCCTCGACGTACTCCGAGATGAACAGGTCGGTGGGCGCGGCGCTGGCCGCGGTGGGTGCGACGCCGAGCGCCGTGACAGTCACGGCGGCGGTGGCGGTCGCGAGCGCGGCTATTGAGCGGCGCGGGCGCATAGGGCCTCCACGATGGGTGGGTGGGAGTCAACGCACGTTAAGGTGCGCGACTGTCCAACGTCCATCCCCAAGTGGACAGTTTCGTGAATTCCTCAGCGCGGTGGGTCGAGGCGGTGCACCAGCTCGGCGACATCGACGCTGTATTCGCACCAGTCCCGGTCGGGGCGGTAGCCCAACTCCGCGTTGACCTTCAGCATCGCCTCGTTGGCCTGCGCGTTCCAGGTCTGCACCTCGATCAGCTCCGGCTCGGCGGAGCGCAGCTCCAGCAGCATCCGGGCCTTGATCGCCCGATCGATGCCGTAGCCCCGGTGATCCTGCGCGACGATCGTGTCGTACTGGTCGGCGCGGGTCGGATGCTGCGCCGGCACCACCACCTCGGTCAGGCCGGCCACCTCGCCGCTCTGCTCGTGCCGGGCGAGCACGATGTACGGCTTCATGCCCCGCCGGTGCAGCGTGTCGAGGCTGTCGCGCAGCCGCTCCGGGTCGTAGGAGCTGGGGCGCAGCTCACCGTCGTCGACGTCGCGCACCTCGGCCTTGGCCCGCGCGTACGCCTCGATCAGGTCGTCCGGCGGCCCGCCCGGGAAGAACTCCAGCTGGTAGCCCGCCCCGATGCCGGTGGCCATCTCGGCCAGCTCGGCCCAGTCCACCGCGGTCAGGTCGAGCACGCTGCGCGTCTCCACGTACTCCCGGGTGAAGCCGAGCGACTCGTAGAACCCGATCGCGGGTGTGTCGCCGACGACCTCCACCCCGATCGACCGGAAGCCCTCCTGGTAGACCCGGCGCGCGGCACGCAACACCAGGTCACGACCGAGGCCGCTGCGCCGAGCGGACGGGTGCACCAGCACCTCGAGCACGCCGATGTCACCCAGCAGGAGCACGTGCACCTGGCCGAGCACCGCGCCCGGGTCGCCCGGGGCGGTCGGCTCGGCCTGGGCGATCCAGGAGATCCGCCGCTCGCCGGGCATCACCTCGGCGAGGTATTCCCGCAGCGAAGTCTCCCGCCAGGGCGGGTCCTGCGGAAGATCAGCCGCCAGGACCGCGTTCAGCGTGGCCAACAGAGACGCGATCTCGGCGGACGACGCGGTCCTGGGGTCCCACTCGCGCACCATCACCCGTCTAGCTTGCCGCTAACAGAGGCCCGGGGGAAGTGTCCAGTTCTCCAACGTATCGAGACGATCACTTCACGCCCGACTGGCCCGTCCGTACCGGTTCGCGGTGTCGTAGACGTCCTGGGCGTACCGCCGTACATCGTTGTAGGAGAGGATCGCGTTCCACCAGTCGCCCGGAATGCTCAGGTTCCGGCCGCCCTTGCAGAGGTAATTTCCCGCCGCCAGGGCGGCGTCGTCCAGGTCGTGCGGGTCCTTCACCCCGTCGTTGTCCGCGTCCGCGCCGATCTCTTTCCAGGTGGTCGGGATGAACTGCATCGGCCCGATCGCGCGGTCCAGAACGCTGTCCCCGTCGAGTTCCCCACGGTCGGTGTCGATGATCCGCATCCGACCGTCCTTCCCGTCCAGCGGCAGTCCGATGATCTTCGGCAGCGCCTTGCCGTCCTGCCCCAACCGCGCGCCGTTGGCCGAGCCGTGTCCCGATTCGACCTGACCGATCGCGGCCAGCGTGGTCCAGCTCAGCGCACAGCTGCGGTTGGTCTGGGCGAGCACCAGCTCGGCGTAGCCGTACGCCTGCATGGCGACCGCGGGGACGCCGACCTTGGCGCCGACCTGCTGCGCCCAGCCGGCCAGGGCGTCCGACGGGCGGCCACCGATCACCGGCCCGCCGGCCGGCCCGGTCGGCAGCCCGGTGCCGGGCAACCCGCCGCTGGGCAGGGGGACGGTCGGCAGCGGCCCGGTGGGCAGCGGGGCGGTGGGCAGGCCGGACGGCACCGCCGGCGGTACGACTCCGCTCGGCGCGGCGGGGGCGTCGACCGCGACCGGGCGCGGTGCGCGGATCGCGGCCGGCACGAGCAGCGCTCCCGCCGCGGCGGTCGCGGCCACCAGCGCCAGCAGGAAGACACCGGGCAGGGTCAGCCGGCCACTCGGCTTTCGCGCCCAGGCCCGGGTCGCGCGAGCGGCGGAGGCTGCCACCTGGCGCGGCGGCAGACGTACCGCGTGGGCGAACTGCACCCGGCGTCGCCGGGCCGGGTCGGACGCCGGTACGACCGGCAGCTCATCCACAGTGGTCTTGGCCGGATCCGCGGCACCGGCCTTCGCGGCGTCGGTCTTGGGTGCCTCGGCTGTCGCGCCTTCGGTCTTCGCGGCGTCGGGTTTGGGGGCCTCGGCCGTCGCGCCTTCGGTCTTCGCGGTCTCGGCCTTGGAGGTCTCGGCCTTCAGGTCGTCGGCTTTCGCTGCCTTGGGTGCCTCGGCCTGGGCGGCGGCGCTCGCTGCGGGCTCGGCCGGGACCTTCGTACCGGTGACGCTCGCATCCGGGCCGGAACCGGCGAGATCCTTCGCGGCGGGCCCGGTCGCTGGTGGGGGCGGCGCGGTGGTCGACGCACCCGCGGAACGTCCGCTCAACCAGGGGCGACGGGGGCGGGGCACCTTGCGTACCGGATCGGGCGCGGCCCCCGATCCTTCGAGCGGCCTGTCCAGCGGCGCGGCCGGTCGTAACGGTTGCACTCGCGTGTCGTCCTCGCCGTCCACCACCTGTCGAGTATCACCCATGCTCCGCCAACCGTCAGATCCACGTACCCTGGGTGGCATGCCCCGGTACGAGTTCCGCTGCCGCGCCTGCGGCGACACTTTCGAGGTCAACCGTTCGATGGCGGCGGCCGGTGAACCGGCCAGCTGTCCACAGGGACACGCCGACACGGTCAAGCTTCTCTCCGCGGTCGCGGTCACCGGCCGGGGCGGTGCCGGTGCTGCCCCGGCACCCGCCGCTGGTGGCTGCTGCGGCGGTGCCTGCGGCTGCTGATCGGGCCAGTTCGCCGCCCGCCCGGTGGGCCGGCCTTGCCGGGATCGGGTCCGAGTGGCACGTTGAGGCGGCACGTGCCCGGCCGTTCTCACGATGTGTGATCGTTCGGACTCAGGCAGCATGAACCCGACGTCACGGGCGGAGGTTCCTCGCATGTCGCCACGGATCCAGCTCCCGAGCGGTTGGGTGACCTTCGTGTTTACCGATATCGAGGGCTCGACCCGGCTGGCCCAGCTGCTCGGCCCCGACTACCGCCCGGTGCTCGCCGAGCATCGACGGCTGCTGCGCCACACGCTGGCCAGTACGGGTGGCGCGGAGCTGCTGACCGAGGGCGACTCGTTCTTCCTCGCCTTCGAGGACGCGACAGCGGCGATGACCGCGTGCCTGACCGCCCAGCGGGCACTGTCCAGCCACGACTGGCCCAGCTCCGAAGCCGCGCCCCGGGTACGGATGGGCCTGCACACCGGCTATGCCGAGCCGCGCGACGGCGAGTACGCCAGCCCCGAGGTGCACCGGGCCGCCCGGGTGGCCGCCGCCGCGCACGGCGGGCAGGTGCTCTGCACGGCGTCGACGGCACGTCGCGCCGAGCCGATGCCGCCGGGTGCGACCCTCCTCGACCTGGGCCTGCACCGCCTGCGCGGCTTCGACGACCGGGAACGACTGTTCCAACTGGTCGCCCCAGGTCTGGAGCGGCAGTTCCCCCGCCCCCGCACCGCCGACGCGGTGGCGCACAACCTGCCCACCCAGGTGACCTCGTTCGTCGGCCGGCAGGCCGAGCGCATCGAGCTGGGCCTGCTGGTGCGACAGCACCGACTGGTCACCGTGCTGGGCGCGGGTGGCGCGGGCAAGACCCGGCTCGCGGTGGAGTTGGCCAGCGGAGTTGTCGAGGCGTACCCGGACGGGGTCTGGTTCGTCGACATCGCCTCGGTGACCGACCCGGGGCTGGTGGCGTTCGCCATCGCCGCCGTGCTCGGCCTGCGACCCGAGCCCGGCCGGCCGATGCTGGACACCCTTGTCGAGTACGCGGCCGGCCGCCGGATGCTGGTCGTCCTGGACACCTGCGACACCCAACCGGCCGCCTGCGCGGAGGTGATCGCGCGGCTGCTGTCCGGCGGGGGCGGCGTGCGGGTGCTGGCCACCAGCCGTGAGTCGTTCGGCCTGCCCGGCGAGGTGGTGTGGCGGATTCCGCCGCTGTCGGTCGAACCGCGCGCGGACGGTGCGGAGAGCGACGCGGTGGCGCTGTTGCTGGACCGTACGGCGGCGGCGCGTGGTGGTCGGCAGCCGGACCCGGCCGAGTCCGCCGATCTGCGCCGGGTCGTGCAGCGGCTTGACGGCCTGCCGCTCGCCATCGAGTTGGCCGCCGCCCGGCTGCGGGTGCTCTCCGTCGGCCAGCTCGCCGAGCGGCTGGACGACGTCCTCGGCACTCTGGACGCCGGCCGGGAGGACCCGGACCCGCCGCCGGTGGAGCGGGGCTGGTCCGGCAACCAGCAGGACACCGTGGACCTGGTCGCGGCGGCGGCCGGCGCGTCACCGCCCACCCCGGCGAGCCGGGCGGTGCAGCGCTCGGCCACCGAGCGACATCTGACCATGCAGGCCACCGTCACCTGGTCCTACCGGACGCTCGGCCCCCGGGCCGCCCGCCTGCTGCGGTGGCTGGCGGTCTTCGCCGGCCCGGTGGATCTGGCGACCGTGGAGTGGCTGCTGGGTGACGATCCGCTGGACCCGCTCTCGGTCCTCGTGGACAAGTCGATGGTGTTGGCCGAGCCGCGCGCTGCCGGCAGCACCTACCGGATGCTCGACCCGATCCGGGCGTACGCGGCGCGGCGGTTGGTCGAGGCGGGCGAGGAGCAGGCCGCCCGGGACCGGCACGTGGCCTGGTCGGCACACGCGTTGAACCGGGCCCACCTGGGTCAGGACGGCCGGCCGGTGACGCTGTCGTTGTACTCCCTCGACCCACTGGCCGGGGAGCTGCGCGCCGCGCTGCGGTGGTGCGCCACCGGCGGCAGCGCCCGCGCCGGTCTCGGTCTGGCCGGCGGGCTGGACCAGTGGTGGCTGGAGCGGGGCCTGGCCCGGGAGGGGCGGCTGTGGCTGTTCCGGCTGTACGGGCGGATCGCGGAGACGGGGGAGCGGATCCCGGAGGCGGAGCTGGCGGCGGCGTACCACATGCACTCGCTGCATGCCAGCGCCGACGGTGAGTTCGCCGAGGAGCTGCGCTACTCCCAGCGGGCGGAGGCAGCCGCCCGGCAGGCCGGCGACGCGGGGCTGCTGGCCCGGGTGCTCGCCGGCAGGGCCGCGCCGCTGGTGGACATGGGGCAGTTCGTCGAGGCCGAGCGGGTGTGCCGGGAGGTCATCGACTGGGCACACGGGCAGGACGTGGTCGGCGAGGCGCTGTTCGCGGTGTTCAGCCTGGCTGAGCTGCTCTGGCGGCGGGGCGCCCTGGAAGAGGCGGCGGAGCTGCTGGGCGCGGTACGTCCGGTGGAGGCGTCCCGGCCGGTGGAGCGGGGCCGACGTTCGGTGGACATGCTGCTCGGAATGGTGGCGCTGGCCCGGGGGGACGTGGTCGCCGCGCACGAGCATCTGCTGGTGGCGCTGCGTTCCCGGATGGGCCACGGCTACCACGGACGGGCGTGCGACACCTTGAACGCGGTCGCGGTGCGCTGCGCGATCGGCGGGGAGCGGCTGACCGCCGCCCGGCTGTTCGGGGCCGCGCAGGCCACTCGGGCGAGCATGCGTGCCACCCCGGGCATCTACGGCGGTTACTGGGCCGAACAGCAGGCCGAGTTGCGCGCGGTGCTGGGTGACGCGGCCTTCGACGACGCGTACGGCGAGGGTGCCGAGTTGGGCCTGGACGAGGCCGCGGCGCTGGCCCTGGACGTGGAACACCCCGACCTGGCAGCGGATTCGACCCGCTTCAGCACCGGCCTGTCCCAACCAACCCCTCGCCGTTCCGCCAACCCCGACCGCCACCCCGCAACCCGCACCGAACGCGCCTAACCCACCCCACCCCCACCCCACCCACCCACCCCCACCCGTGGGGTGGAGTAGGGTTTGGGGAGAATAAGAGAGCCAGGGTTCCGGAACGAAAGGATT